>CAZJKB010000052.1:0-5283 GCA_964546485.1 uncultured Candidatus Saccharibacteria bacterium
GATAGAATGGGTGTTGCCGGCATAAACCATAAATTACTAATATAATCATATAATTCTAAATTATAGTTATTAGATAAATTGTATATGTCTTTTAGTTGATTAAGCTTCATTATGTGTTATAAATGTGTTTAATATTTTTTTTAACTCTATACTATACTCATCAGGTAGTGTATTAATAATATCTTTACTAAATCCTTGTATTACAATGTCTTTTGCTTGTATTTCATTTAAGCCTTTGGATTTCAGATAGTTTATTTTATCCTGTGAAATATTTGAGATATATGCTTCATGTTCAATATATGAGCTATTATTATTTATATGATCTTGAGGATATGTATTTGAGACTGATATATCGTCTAGTATCAAGCTATCACATTCAATATATCCTTTACTATTCTCTGCTTCTTTTGTTATCTTTGTTAATCCTCTATAATTACTTATACCTCCATTATTAACAATTGTTTTCGATCTAATAATACTATTTGTGTTCTTCCCAATATGTATCATTTTACCTCCTGTATCAATAATCTGCTCCTTATCAACTATTGCAAGTGATAGCAGTTCTCCCGAACTACTATCTCCTTTTAGTATTACTGATGGATATTTCATTGTAGCAAGCGAACCGATATTACAATCAATCCATGTAACATGAGAATTGTTGTATGCTATTGCTCTTTTAGTTACTAAATTATATACATTTCTAGACCAGTTTTGTAATGTAGTATATGTAACATTGCTACTATCCTTTGCTACTATCTCTACAACTCCACAATGTAAATTGTTTTGTGTATATTGAGGTGCTGTACAACCCTCTATATAGTTTACTTGACTATTATTATTTGCAATGATTAATGTTCTTTCAAATTGTCCGAATTCTTTTGCATTTATTCTAAAATATGTTTCAAGTGGAAGTTCTAATTTAATATTTTCAGGTATATATACAAAACTTCCTCCACTAAAGAATGCACTATTTAAATCACTATATTTATTATCTCCAATATTAACAACTGATGATATATATTCTCTTACTATTTCTGGGTATTGTTTGATACCCTCCTCTATGCTTAAGAATATAATCCCTTTTTTATCTAATATATGCTTGAGTTTAGTATATACTACTTCTGAATTATATTGTCTTGAGATCCCTGAGAGCTCTTCTCGTTCTTCTAATGGAACTCCTATATTATTAAACTCATCAATCTGTTTGTTTGATATTTTGGCATTATCCTTTGATTGTCCTGTTGTTAAATAGTAGTTTATATCAGAGAGGTTAAGGTCTGATAGATTTATTCCCCAATCTAAATCATCATGTTTTAAAAAGGAATTAAAAGCTTCTAATCTAAAATCTAAAACCCATTTAGGTTCTTGTTTAATCTTAGATATCTGTATTATTGAATCTCTTGTTAATGGATATTTATTATATTTATTCATTCATATATTTAATATTAGTTATATCTATTACCTGATCAATGCTAATCATTTTCTGTATATTCTCATGGGATATTATTAATATACTTTTTCCTTGTTCTTTTAATTGATTTATTATTCTATATACAGTCTTCTTTGAATGAATATCCAAGCCTGAATCTATCTCATCAAGAAAAATATAATTTGAATTCAGTATTAGTGGAAATATCAATTCGATTTTCTTCATTTCACCTCCAGAATATCTGTCATTAATATCTCTATTGAGTAGTTCGGGGTTAAGATTTAATGTATTAAAGAGTTCAAGTATCTTTTTTTTAAAGCTAATAATATCTAGTTTTTTTTCTATGTATGAATTGAGATATGATTCTCGCAATATATTTAGAAGTGATACTCCTTTTATACTTATGGGTGATTGAAAAGAATAGTATATTGATTTTTTAATTCTTTCTTCTATTGGTAATTTTGAAATATTAATCTGATCAAGATATGTTTCTAATTCACTTTTATTGTTATATATTCCAATGATACTTCTTGCTATTGTAGATTTTCCACTACCATTTGGACCTTTTAAGTGAGTAATTTGATGTGGTTTCAGTTGTATATTTATATCTGTTATATACCTATTATCATTTAAGTATAGTTTGATAATTTTATGTTCTAACATATTAGTATTATACTATTTTTCTCTATATATGTATGGAATATTACTATCCTTTAGTATTAATATATTTTGATATATTAGATATTCATAGTATTATATTTAATAACTTCACAGTTTTCTTTTATGAGAAAATATATATTTATATCCGGAGGTGTTATTTCAGGTTTGGGTAAAGGTATCGCTTCATCTGCTATTGCTGTTATCTTGAAATCATATGGTTTTAAGGTAACAATGATGAAGGGAGATCCATATCTAAATGTTGATGCAGGAACTATGAATCCACTTGAACATGGTGAGACTTTTGTTCTTGAAGATGGTTTTGAAACAGATATGGATATAGGTACATATGAGAGATATACAGGTGAGATATTTGGAAGGAATAATTCATTGACCAGTGGTGCAATATTTGAAAAAGTTATAAAAGATGAGAGATCTCTTGCTTATGATGGTAAATGGGTTAGCATTGACTATCATGTACCTGTCGCAATTGTTGATTGGGTAAAGAAACTGGGAGATGATAATGGAGTTGATATAGTTATTATTGAAATTGGAGGTACAGTTGGGGAGATTGGCAATGGATTATTCTTAGAGGCAAATAGGTTACTTAAAAATGAATTTCCTGATGATGTTATTCATATTCATCTATCATATCTTCCTGTTCCTGAAAATATTGGTGAGATGAAGACTAAACCTGTTCAGATGTCTGTTAAAGAACTTGTCTCTTTTGGTGTTACACCAAACATATTACTCGCTAGATCTCATGAATGCATTGATATCCCAAGGTTAGAAAAGCTTAGTATGTTATGTTCTATTAAAAAAGAGAATGTTTTCTCTGCACCTGATGTAGATAATATATATAAGGTGGTTACTAACTTTGCAAAACAGAACTTAGGTGAATCGCTTCTTAAAGAATTACAACTAAGTAATAGTGTAAGGGATAGTAGACAGAGATTGCTTATCGATTGGAATGAGAGAATTAAAAGAATAGATGGTATTAAAAATGATATAGATATTGCAATAGTTGCAAAGTATTATAAATCTGGAAATTTTGATTTAAAGGACTCATATGCATCAGTTATTGAAGCAATTAATCATGCAAGTTGGAGTATGGGGGTAAATGCTAGGCTTCATTGGATTGTATCTGAAGATATTGAAAATGGTATTTTAGATGTTAATGAACTTTCAAAGTATGACGGAGTATTAGTTCCTCAAGGTTGGGGTAGTAGAGGTGTAGAGGGTAAATTGAAGGCAGTAGAATTTGCAAGAAATAATAAGATTCCATATCTTGGTTTGTGTTTTGGTATGCAGATGGCAGTTATTGAATATGCAAGAAATGTTTTAGGTTTTAATGATGCAAATACTCAAGAAGCTAATCCAGATACAAAATATAAAGTAATTCATCTTATGGATAGTCAAGTTGAAAAAATTAAAAAAAGAGAATATGGAGGTACAATTAGACTTGGTGCATATCCTTGTAATGTACTTAATGGATCGATACTAGAAGAGGTATATAAAAAGTATTCAAATGATATATTTCCTAATCCTAATCTAGTTAATGAAAGACATAGGCATAGGTATGAATTTAATAATGAATATAGAGAGGAGTTTATTGAAAAGGGATTAATACTTTCTGGTTTAAGTCCTGATAATGAGTTAGTAGAAGCAATAGAATTACCAAAAGATGTTCATCCATTCTTTGTAGGTACTCAATATCATCCTGAGCTTAAATCTCATTTTATTCATCCACATCCAATATTTATGGGGTATATTCAAGCTATGTTAGATAATAGAAAGTAGATATTGATATATTTCATACATAGCATATGTATCTAGTTCACAATATCTAAGTAATTCTTCTTTTAATTGGTCTTTATAATCTATCTCTGAGAATACTAAATTATACCAACCTTGCATGGCTTCTGTCCCATCATGTATACCTTTAAGATGCTTATAGTTTAATGTGGGTACTAGAACTGGTAATACATTTTTAATACTCCAACTTCCATTGAATCTATAATCTACATAGTATTGTTTTGCAAATATATCTCCTAAATCATACATTCTATTATTCAAATCAAGTAGTTGATTTTTATATTCTGGGTATAGTCTTGCCATCTCTCTATTACATCCTTTTTCAAATGCTTTATTCCATACAAGTATAGTTCCTTCTGTTTGTATCTCTTTGAGTAGTTGAGGAATTACCTCTCTTGATATATCTTCTTTATTCTCTGATATATATTCATAATGAATTAGTTTATTACTCCCTTGTTCTAGTTTATGTAATGAATATTGAAATACAATATTTTGATATACTCTATGTCCTTTATACTTTGGTATAGCCCAAGAGAATGCCTCATAGTCAAGAAAGTATAATGGATACTTTAATCTACTTAATTCTAACTTTATTCCTTCTCTGTTAATTACAGGTTGTCTATTTCTTAGTGATAGTATTTGTAATCTTTGTCTTTTACCTAATTTGAAATCTTCAGGTATATCTAGCATATTGGAAATATTTAATCTATTTAGCTCCTGTAATGCAGATTTATGTATGTTTGCTAGTTTATATATATTATCTTCAATTAGGTTTGGAAAACATATCTCTTTACATGGACAAGTCTTTGGTTTGTAACAAATATCTAGGGGATTATATTCAGTCATATTAGATATCTCCCTCATCTTCTCAATATCATTTTCAATCTCCTTTACTTTCTCTAATACTCTTTGGGTAATATCTTGTACTCTAAATACACCTGCTAAATCTAATTTATCATCCATAATATATTCACTATCAAGATGAACTAGATTTAGTTTAGATATTTTAAATAACTTTGATGCAATTATGTATTGAAAACCTAAATCATTTATATACTCTTCGGATAGCTTAGTAGAAGATTTTACTTCATATATGCAATATGCATCATCCTCTTTATTGTATACAAAAAAATCTATAATACATTCTAAATCGTTATGTATCAGCCTCTTTTGGTACTCATAACTATTTGATACATGTTTAGATATGTATTCTTTAGCTGTCTCTTCTACTTCATATCCAGTACTTATCAAATGCTTAGCAAAATCACTCAATTGATCATAGTATTGATTATTCTTTAATGCCCAAAAATGTCTTGGGGATTCTAAGTATATTTTATAATCTGATTTAGATATCATACTTAGTGATGATGCTCTTGCTCATA
>CAZJKB010000053.1:0-5237 GCA_964546485.1 uncultured Candidatus Saccharibacteria bacterium
TATCAAGATCTCTCCTGTCAGTAACTATTAAGATTCTTGGATTTTGAATATTAGGATTCTCAATTAATGCCTTTACAAACATTACCATAGTTAGTGATTTGCCCGATCCCTGTGTTTGCCATAGGATTCCACCTTCTCTTTTTTCTCCTGATTTAGTTATTGTTGTCTGCTTTATTCTTTCTTCTATCTTTTTAATTGCAAAGTATTGTTGATATCTCATTACTTTCTTAACACCTCCATCGTAGAGAACGAAGTTTTTTGAAAGATCGAGTAGTCTATCTTTTCTGAAAATACCATATACTCCTCTATCTTGATCAGTTACTCTTCTTTCTATTATTTGTTTATGATTATATGTATATCCATTCAAGTCATTAAGTATATTTTGATAGATATTTTCATCAATCTTCTTTAAGATAGCTTCTTTTACTTTGAGATCATATTCCTTTTCAAAAGCTTCTCTTCTTTTCCATTCTTCTTCTATTAGTTCTCTTTCTTTCCATACTGCAAAGAATTTATTTGGTGTACCTGTAGTTCCATATTTTAGATTTTTACTATTTGCTCCTATTAGTAGTTGAGGATATATAAATGCTTTTGGACAATATTCTATGCCTTGATTTCTATTTATTTGGTTTAATGCTTCACTAACATCTACAGATGATTTTTTATTTTCTATCATTGAGAATGGTATCCCGTTGATAAATACAACTATATCTACACGAATATTATCTTTTCCTGTTGCATCATATTCGACAGTAACTGAGAAATCATTATTCTCTATATTTTCAAAATCAATATATTTAAAACTTACTGATTCGAATCTTCCATCTTTAAATACCTTTATTGTCTTTCCACCCTTCTTAGGCATTAACATTCCAAAAACCTTTTTAGAAGTATCTATTAATCCTTCTAGTGGGATATTTTCTAATTCTTCTATTGCATCATATATATCTTTATCACTAAATATCTGCTCATTCTTGTTATTTATCTTCTTCAAAGAATCAAATGCTGTTTGTTTTAAGATAAATTTGCTTGTGTTATTATCTCTTTGATTATTTACTTCTTCCTTTGATATATATCTATATCCAAGATTAATTAACATTTCTACGAACGGTAATTGTGATTGTTTTACTTCATCAAAGTTTAAGTTATTCATTTACTTTTTTATTTATTTTAAATATAATTTATTAACATGTAAGACCATATATGTGTGCCTCCGCACTGGTTGCACTATATAGCATATATGGCAGTGTTACCTGCGGGTTGTCATAGTTGACTAGTCCACCTCTAAGCGTATGTGGATACACACTAGTTGAACCTGCTTCAAAAGATCCTCTAGTTATAGGGGATTTTTTGTTTTTGTAACGAGCTTAATAACTTCTTTATCAAAATCAGAAATATATTCCTTATCCTTTATACTTTTATACTTTTCTAATTCTTCTTGTGCCTTTTTGTATGCAGTCTTTGAAGAAACACTTCCTAGATTGTCTAGGACTTCTTTTTCTCCAAGTTTTAAGAAATCATCTAACTTATTAACCCAATCAATCATATACATAGGTTTTCTATCCATTGCATATATCTCAGCTAATTCTAGGAAACCATTAACGATTAGGTTCATCTTTTTTAACTCATCTTCTGTTAAATAGTTTTTAGCTATTTTAATATCTTCACGTGTTAAGTAACTACCTTTAAAACTAGTTAATCCCATATTATGCTTACTACTATCAGCCCTTGAATTTATTACTTCTGCAGCTGTAGACCCATGTACTGCATAGTGCATCTTATTTTGAACTGTAGCAAAAAAGTTCTTTGTTAGCTTATCATCCGCTTTATAGTCAATACTTGTAGCATAAATGTCTGTAACTTTTTGATATAGATTTCTTTCACTTGAGCGAATATCTCTAATTCTTTCAAGTAATTCGTCAAAATATCTATTATTACCATTTTTTAGTCTTTCATCATCAAGTGTAAATCCTTTAATGATATATTCTCTTAGTCTTTGAGTAGCCCATATTCTAAAGAGAGTTCCATTTTTTGATTTAACACGATATCCAACAGATATAATTACATCTAAATTATAGTGTCCTACCAATTGCTCATTACCAAAACTATAGGCTTTTCGGAATTTCCGAAAAACATCTTTTTTCTTTAACTCTTTTTCTTTGAATATATTAGTTATATGCTCAGAAATTGTTGGAATACCTTTATCAAAAAGTTGAGACATTTGATCTTGTGTTAACCAGACTGTTTCATCATAGATTTTTACATCTAACTTTGTCTTTCCTTCTTCTGTTTTATATATAATTATTTCAGAGTTATTATTCATAGTATGTAATAATAAATTTAAACCTTTACTTCTATATATCCAGTAACTAAATTATTTAATAAATATTTCTTTTGTTTTAATACTAATTCTTTTTTCTTTTCTAATATTTCTATTTCTTTATCTGATATAGATAATATATTAGATATTGATTGTTGTTCAGGGAGGAGTGGATAAGTAATTGTTGTATCAAGAAAATACTTTTTAGATAGATTGTATCTACTAGCACCCTGTGCTATTCTTGTCATTTTCTTTCTAAAATCTGTTCCTCTAAAATAGTATTTTGAAAACAAAGGATACAGGATATCATCTTTGTTTGGTCTAAAGCCAAAACAAAAACTATTTAGATAAAGATCTTCAATGTCCTCATTCAATACTGATGAGATACCAACCTCATGGGGTGTCTCTGAGGATGTAGTAAAAAATATATCTCCAAGTTTCGCTTTGTTCTGATTCTCATTTTCTCCAATTTCCACATAGCTATTAATATTAGTATCAACAGAAGTATTCGAATATATATTCATGTATGAAATATACTTTTTACCTTTACCAAAATCTTTGATAGTCTTTCCAGTTAAACCTGAATATGTTGTACCAATATCTCCCAATTTCTTCTCTTCCCACCCCTCACTATATCCTTTTAATCTTATCTTTCCTGTAAGTAATACTTGCATTAAATATTTCTTTATATTCTTCTTTATATTTATCTTTTTATTTAATAATTCTAAATAATTATCATATGTTTCTAATATAGATACTATTTTAGATTGAATATTAAGAGGAGGGAGGGAGATTTTGATGTTTGATAGTGATCCAAGGTATACTCCACCTTGAGCTCCTTTATTTTCATATTTGAGTAAACTTTTTCTAAATGCAGGTGCAACAAAAATATAGTATAAATATTTTGGATAGACATATCTATTATCAGCCCTTACAATTCCAACACTTCTTTGAAAGGTATATTGATTCTCATAATTAGAGACAATAGCAATATTTCCAATAGAACCAACAAGGCTTATTAGTATATCTTCATTTTGAATGCTATAGTTCTTATGAATCTTCTGAAAATCGTCAAAACTTATATAGCGAGGGTCGTTAGCAATATCTAACTTTCCATCTGTTATATCCTTAGCACTTAGGAGCATGACTCTATTATCACCATGATAATCCAAATGTGTTCCATGTGTACCGTCCTTAATTAATTTTGTTACTTCTTTTAGTTTGTATTGATTCAAAAATCTTTATTTATAAACTTATAAACTATTAGCTTTTTTCTATTTTATCCTCAGATTTTTTAGATAAGGCTTTAGGTTCTTTTTCAGATATTTCCTTGTATTTTTCTAATAACACTATGGATTTTTTAAGTTCTGAATCATAAAAAGTTTGTTTATTTTTATGTGCTGCTTCAGGATGATTTATACAATTCCTTATATATGTAGATAACGAGACATCTTTATCTATACTCCCATTAGATCTTTTCCAATCTCGTTTCTCTGCTTTTGCATCTATAAGTAAAAGATTTTTATCAAAGTTCGTAATTGTTTCTCTCTTTTTCCTTTCTTCTTCGTCTGGGGCATCATCTAAATATTTAGCATGTAGATACCCATACAATTCATTATGATAATCGCTTGTACAAACACCAAAAACCTTATAGTTTGTTTTTGCATAAGACATTTTCTCTCCATCAATTGGTTCAATTATTGTATTCTTATTGTCTTTTTTTACTACTCTTCTACATCGACCTACATTTTCTTTATCTATCATGTAGTTAGAGTGAGTTGCGAATATTACAATATTATTTCTGTTGTTATTCGTAATATTTATCAACTCTTTTAGTAAGTCCTTTTGCCCTTGTGGATGGATATGTGTTTCAGGTTCATCCAAAAGTAATATAGTATTGGATATCTTCTCGACAGTATTTTCAGCCGAGACAGTCAACAAGAAGGATACAAACTGTTGAAAGCCATCACTTCTTTGTTTAGTTTTCTTATTCTTATAATCAACACCATCATCTGTAACTAGAAAAGTTATGCTATTCTCATTTATTTGAAATTCTATTTTTATCATATGGTCTGGCCAAATCCTTTTAATATGCTCACTGACTTTTGCACCTAACAATTTTGACAGCTCTAGCTGCTGAGAAGGATTTCCTTTTATTATATTGAGCCTCTTAGAAATATCTGATATCCCTGCTAATTCAAAACAGTTTCTTAATGGTATTGAGACATCAGATGGGCTATTAGTAAATGCATCTAAATTAACGTCCTCTGTTATTAAATATTTAGGTTCAGATCTCCAGAAAGTTATTTTATGTGACAAGTCAAAGAACTCAATGACAAAATTATCTTCTATATAACTTTTCAAATCTGTAATTTCATTTATTTTTATCTCTTCTTGGACTACTTTCTCCACTTCCAAAGACTTTATCGTTTCAACATTTTCTGCATTAGGCTCTACACCTGTATCAGGAACTACTTTTTCTTCGATTAGTTTCAACAGTCCATTCTCCTGATAATATCCTTTAATCTCGGGCAATTCAGGATTCAAGAGACTAATATTCTTAGATAATACAGGAGGATTATCTGGTGAAAATGATATTTTTAATTCAATTTGCTGTATTACTATTTTTGAAGCGATTTTCGGTGGTAATCCCTTTTCTGTTAAAAAGGATTTTATATGTTTCAGGGATTTATCATCTATCTCATATAGAAAAGAAACTAATACTGGGGATTCTCTATTATCTTCATAAAAATCATCTGGATATATTGGTGTACGATCCCCATTCTTAAGTGCAATTGCTTGTAATACGCTACTTTTACCTGCCTCATTAATACCTATAAGAGAGTAGGTATTATCATTACTTTCTTTACTGAAATCAAAAACCTCGGATTTAATACTCTTAAAGTTTTCTATTTTT
>CAZJKB010000054.1:0-5115 GCA_964546485.1 uncultured Candidatus Saccharibacteria bacterium
ATATAGAGATTATTCTTTCTTTGGATGATGGAGTTAATAGTTTAGATTTAGAAGGACATAAAGATAATCAATATTATTTAAATTATACAGTTATAAATAAAGGAGATTCAACCGATTATGATATAAATATTAAACTTGAAAATGTATGTAAAATAGTTAATGATATGGATACTTGTCCGAAATATTCAAAACTCATTCCTAGTGTTCTATATAATTCCCAATATACAGAATCGATAGAGATAAGTATAAAAAGTCATATCTCTAATTCAGACAGTGTACTTGAGCATATAATACTATATAAATCACAGAATAATACATTAACTTCAAATCAAGTATATATAAAATTTAATTATCCTCAAATTCAACAAAACGAAATTATATGTGAACAAGAAATATGTTCAATGAAAATTATTAATAATGGGAGTGGAAAATATTTTAATTATATTCCAGAGAACCATATTAACTATAATAATGAAAAATGTAATAGTTTAGATACTAAAAGTATAGATATAAATCCTAATGAATACATATATGTTAAATATAAATGTCCGAAATATATATTTCCCCAACCATCCATATTGGGTTTAAATGATTATATTTTCAAAAATACATCTATAGATTATAAATCAATAATATATGATCAAATTAAGTCTTCTGTAATATCTATATCATTAGCTTTCATAATATATTTAATCTATCGGAAATTTATTACAAAAAATAAATGAAAAGATTCATATTAATACTTTTCCTAATTTATATTCTTTTAAATATAGTGAATTATTTTAATCAAATACAAAAAAATAGACTATCAATAAAGGAGGTAAATAAATCTTTAGTAATTAGTATTGATGAAAATAAACAATTTAATTATGATAGTTTTGATTTATATATTCCTAATATTGACCTTTATCAATCAGTCACTAATGATAAAAGTAATAATATTTGGATTGATAAGATACAAAAAATAGATAATAAACAGATGATTATTATTCCTGGACATAGATTATCATCTGGAGTTGATAAACAATCATTCTATCATCTTGATAAACTAGTATTGGGTGATTTCATAGTTATATATGATAATAAAAACGGAGTATATGAAAAATACGAAATATATAGAATAAAAGATAGTGAGATAGCTAATGCAAAAGACTACTTGGATACAACATATGATAAAGAATTACTGTTATATACTTGTACTCCACATTTAACGTATCATAGAAGACTTATCATTAAAGCTAGGATATTAAAACAAGGTTTATCGTTATCTTCAAAATTAGGTGTTTATTAGGAATTCAAAAAGTATATATATAATAAATGTTGCAATCATAAAGATACCTTCTCTTCTAGTTACTTTTTTATCTGTATATGCAAAATATCCAAACATAAAAATAATTATAACAAGTACAATCAATGCAGGTATTATTTTATGAATATTTACTGCTTCAAACGGCATAATTACTATTAGTAATCCTAATGTAAAAGTATTAAACATTGCACTACCTATGAAGTTGCCAAAGGCTAAATTACTATCTTCTCCTGCTTTACTCGTTAATGATATTATTATTTCAGGTAAGTTAGTACCTAAACTGAATATAATCAATCCAAGAATAATAGGGGGAATTGAAATCATATTACCTAGATAAACAGCTTCATCAACAGCAAAATTAGCAATGATAATAAGTAGTAATAATCCTATTACCGCTAAAACTATATTTTTATTAATCTCCTTGTTTATATGTATCTTTTTTACACTACTTAAACCTACTTTTTTAATCATATAAATCATGAAGAGGGCATACATAACAATAAGTAGAACACCTTCTATAAATATAAGACTGCCATCGAATACTACTGCTATTTGTGCAAGAATTACTAATAAAGAATATATTATTTCATGTATTGAGAAATCTCTCTTCAAATCAAATCCTCCATTCTTCAATGCAAATATTCCAATTATTAGTGTTAATATAATAATATTACCACCTATTAAATTACCTAGAGCAAGCGAAGGAATTCCCTCTTTAATTGAGTTCATAGCCACAAATATCTCTGGTGAAGAAGAAGTTATACCGATAATAAAAAGACCTATTAAAACAATGTTAATTCCAATCTTATGTGAAATATTAACAAATGCATTTTGTAATAGATTGGCAGATCTTACGAGTATAAATAGAAAAAGAATTAGTTTCAAAATAGATATTATTATTTCCATATTAAATAATATATCAAAATATTAGTTATTAAAACATACTATATTGTATAATACAGATTAATGGAAAATAAAAAAGCATTAATTATTGGAATTGGTGGACAGGATGGATATTATCTGTCTAATTATCTATTATCATTAAAATATGATGTATACGGTATATCTAATGTTAAACCTCAGGATATAGATAATAGGGTAGAGGTTAAAACTATATCTATAGATGATTATAATTCTGTTAATGCATATATATCCAAAATTAATCCTCATGAGATATATAACTTAGCCTCACAATCCTTTATACCTGCATCATGGGATAATCCAATGTATACTCTAAATGTAAATACAAATGCATTATTAAATATATTAGATCATATATCTAAAAATCATATTAATACTAAAATATTTCAAGCAGCAAGTGCAGAAATATTTGGAGATCCAATATATTCTCCTCAGGATGAAAATCATCCAATCACTCCAAGAAATCCATATGGAGTATCAAAAGCTGCATCATACTATTTAATTAAAAACTATAGAAAGAAATATAATATATTTGCATGTAATGGAATACTATATAATCATGAATCACCAAGAAGAGACTACTCTTTTGTAACAAAGAAAATTACAACAGCAGCAAATATTATTGCAGGGAATCTTCCTAATACAATTACAAATTCTTTTGGAGAGAGAATAGTTGAAGACGATGGTAAATTACATATTGGAAATATTGAATCATTAAGAGATTGGGGACATGCAATAGACTATGTTAAGGCAATGCATTTAATGCTACAACATGAGTGTTCTGATGATTATATTGTATCTACAGGTAGATTACACTCAGTTCAGGAATTTATAGAATTATCATTTAAAAGAGTAGGTATTGATAATTGGAAGGATTATTTGGTTATTGATGAGAGATTCTATAGAGAAAAAGAGAAGATTGATTTAGTAGGTAATAATACTAAGATATGTAATACACTTAAATGGTGTCCGAAATATTCTTTAGAAGATATTGTTAATGATTTAGTTGATAATTATTAAATATGAAAAAAGATAGACAATTAAGCAGTGGAGTTATACTTAATACAACACTAAGTACTTTAGATAAAACAGATGATGAAAAGAAATATACTGGAATAAAATATTTCTTTAAGTTTGCTAGTTGGTTATTTATATTAAATTATCGAGTCATTGGTAATTTCTTTATAATTTTTGTATTACTTAGAGTTTATACTCCTATTGATACAATACTCTATACATATCTTTCAACAAGATTAATAGATGCAATAATATTGGGTCATACAGAAAGTTTATCATCTAGTATCTATTTATTTATTGCTTTCTTAATATTTTCTAACAGTTTAAATCAGATTAAAAATAGAATTGAATCGTTTATAAAGAACAAAGCTCAGTATAAGTATTCATTATATTTTACCGATCTTTTTAAAGGATTAGGTCTTAATCTGCTTGAGAATGTAGATTATGCTAACAAAGTTTTTAGGGTTAGAAATTCAAATGATAAAATCTGGGATAGTGTCGGCAAACTTGTTGAAATAATAACATATAGCATCGCTCTAATTACGACTTCTCTAATTATTATAAATATGAATATCTATATAGGTATAATTGCAACTATAATTATGATAATAAGAGCAGTAATTCATAATTATGAACTACTACAAGATTGGAAATTTACAAAATCACATACGGAGAATACTAGAATTGCAAGTAGTTATATTCAAGAATTAAGGGATATAGAATCATTACGAAATATTATTATAGACAATAGTTACAATTTCTTTAAAAATATTTATCAAAAATTCTATGATTTCTATTATGATGAATTAATTAAAATGAGAACGAGAAAAGCATTGTATGGAATAGTATTTGAAATAATACTAATAATTATATTTGTTTTTTTTCTGTATGACATAATAAATAAATTTGGACAAGGAACAATATCAATTGGTATGATAGCATTTAGTATATCTGCATATTTCCAGTATACAAATAGTTTCAAAAATTGGTCTGGTTTTCTAGTTGCCTTCAATGAAGGAAAAGAAAGGTTGGAGGATGCATATGAAATAGAACAGAAGGTAATAGAAATAAATAAAGAAAATGAAAATACAAATAGGATTAATATAGACAAGATTGATAGTATTGAGATTAAAAATTTGAGTTTCAAATATCCTCAATCAAAAGAATTTGCACTAAAAGATATAAATATTAGTATAAAAAGAGGGGATAATATTGCTATTGTTGGTGAAAATGGTGCTGGTAAGTCTACATTGTTTAATCTACTTCTTGGAGTCTTTAAAGTTGATAGAGGAATGATATTTATTAATGGAATAGATATTAATGATATAGATATCCAGTCACTATATAGTTCAACTGGTGTACTATCTCAGTTATATAATAAATATGATTTCATGAGTTTAAGAGATAATGTTAAGCTAGATAAAGATGTAAGTGATGATAATATTCAAAGCATAATAGATAGTGTTAAATTATCAGAAGAGGTTAAGAAATATAAAGAATATGGTCTTAATCAAATACTAGGCCATAACTTTACAAATGGTGTAAACCTAAGTGGAGGACAATGGCAGAAATTAGCGATAGCAAGAGTAATAGCTAAAAATCCTGATTTAGTATTTTTTGATGAGCCTACTTCATCTATAGATACTTCTTCTGAATCAATTATTATTAATAATCTATTTGATATATTTAAAGAGAAAACAATGTTACTTATATCTCATAGATTCTCTACTCTTAAAAAAGCTGATTATATTTATGTTTTAGATAAAGGAAAGTTGATAGAGAAAGGAAATCATAAAGAATTAATGGAACTTAAGGGTAAGTATTGTGAATCATATACAAAACAATTAAATATGTATAAGGATGAATAA
>CAZJKB010000055.1:0-5104 GCA_964546485.1 uncultured Candidatus Saccharibacteria bacterium
GTTTATATAAATTAAAGATATTATAATACTAATAGTAATAACTAAAAAGATAAACTTACCATTCTTAATATATATTTTTCTATACAATACAAACACTAAAGCTAAAGGTAATACTAAAAGTCTAATCCATAGATCAAACATCAAAGAATTAGCTGAAACAAATAATAGAATTGAAAGAATAACTATATCAAAATTATCTAGCTTCTTTCCCCCTTGATTTATATCCATATTAACCTACACTCGTATATTTAGATAAACATAAATACCATATTCTATGAGAGATAATTAAAAATAGTATTGATAATCCAATTCCATATAGTAGATATTCATAATTATTTATATCTATTAAAACTCTTGCAGGAACAAGACCTATAAATGCTACAGGGAATATTGTATAAAAAATAATATTATAACTACCCCAAACATCAGTTGGAAATCTCCCAATACCATTCAATCTATTTCTAATCTCTCTCAAACCAGATCTGATAAATACAAAATCAAATGCGGATACAATTAAATCAATACAAAACCAAAGAATAATTCCAATTAATATAGCTACTATCATAAATACAATATTTAATATTGAAATATTAGCCCAATTAGTAACTATATAATATCCAACAAGTATAAATCCTGATATGGATGTTACAAAATCATCTATATGAAACTCTAAAAATGAAGCACCAAATATTGATGATACAGGCTTGTATAATGTAACATCAAACTCACCTTTCATAATCTTTTCTTCTAATCTTCCAAGATTAATACTAAATATTGACCAACTTAAGTAGCCAATGAGGTTAAAAAAACCAGTAACTAAATATACTTCACTTGCAGAATAATCGAGAAATTTACCAGAATTACCAACTAAAGCAGTTACAAATATTATCTGTATAGCAAGTACAAATAGACCTCTAAATATCCTACTAATTACCTCAACCCTATATGCTGTTAATTTACTAATACTAACTTTTAGTACTCTTAGCCACAATTTAATATAGAATTGTATTGTACTAAATACCTTCACCTTCATATTTTGTGATTGCTATTTTATATAATAATAGATATATGATTACTAATAGTATTAACCAGATTACTGCAATGATAAATCCTTTATATATCTCGTCAGTTGAAATAAATCCTCCTAGTATTTCTACAGGGAATGATAGTGTATATCGAAATGGTAATAATTGAAAAGGTAATAAAGCCCAAGTAGGGATTGTAAAGATAGGCATAATTTCACCAGACATAAAGACAACTACATTTTCATAAAATATTCTTAATCCATATATTTGTTTAATAAAGAATGTTAACAACGCAAATATATTTCCAAGTAAAAAGCTAATTAAAAATGCAAGTATTGTTGCTAATACTCCATATCCTAAAATTTCAATATTGAAACTGAACATCAAATTCTCTCTTATTAAATATACTGCTAAAAACCAAAATGGCAGGGTTATTAAAACCCTAATTAGTTTAGATCCTATACTTATTCCTAATATCTCTGATAAATAATTAAATGGTTTATATAAATAGTTACTAAATGATCCATATATAATCTTTGTACTAACAAATCTATCAGAGAAATCTTTTGTAAATCTCAATATTAATGTCATTAATATAAAATAGGTAAATACCTGTTGAATTGAATAATCAGAATTTTTAGAAGCACCACTCCAAACAACAGCAAGAAGTATTGGTTGTATAAAATCAGCAATAACCCATGATATTAATTGAGTCCTAAACTCCAAATCAGCACTCATATACATTAGTGCACTTCTCTTTACTATTTTTATAAATTTACTTATTGGTTTTATCATCACTCTCCTTTTTTAATTTTTCTTTTTCTTTAATCTCTATGCCTATTTGTTTTAATTTCCACATAAACAACCGACCTTTATTTCCACTTGCTTTAGGATAATCTATTGCAAATCTAAATGCAATTTCCAGATGTGCTCTTGGTCTATCTTTAGCTAGTTTTATATATAATGATTTATGAGATGGATCACTTAGCTGAGTTGCAAGTCTGAGTCCATAGTCTTGATATTCCTTAGTAACATGTTTTCTTCTATTCTCTACATCTTTTAAATACTGTTCTTTATTTAGTAAATTTGATATTGATTGCATATTGATATGATATCACAGAATGACTATTTTCTCTTTATTCTTTTGTTAAATTCATTAATATTACTAATACATATCCATGCAGATGATATTCCAAAACCTGATTTATCAAAAATAATCGGATTATTTAATATTTCAATCTCTTTTAAAAAGATTAAGATACAATATTTTCTATTTTCATAAAACTTTGTGTACCTATTCTCAAGACATATTTCTTTATGATACTGATTGAGTATTTGCATAACTAGATCATGATTTAGATTATCATATTGCACTACTCTAGAAATTATTGCCTTTACTGTAATTGGTTCTCCTGAGTCTTTAAAGTATATTATGTCCCCTTCTCTTACTATATCCCAAGGTTTTGCTTTAATCTTATACCATCTACTCTCAATACTCTTTTCACCATTTTTAATCTTATCCAGTAGCTTCCACGCCTTGTTTAGTATTGCTACATGAATCATATAATATTGATACTTATTTTATACTCAATGATATCTTCCTAATAACATTATCCTTATTGAAAGTAATAGTACCAAGTATCTCTTTATCATTTAGTATATGATGTAACCAATATTTATCATCTTCCCACATATCCTCATATGGAATATTTTCAACTTTGAACCATTTAGGTTTCATTTCTTCTGATTCACTTGGTTCATTTTTCCAATTTTCAACTAAATAGATATGTACATTCATAGAATAATCAATACTTGCATCAAAGAGAAATTTCAATGTTCCAATTTTTTTATGTTTAATAACTTCCACATTTATCTCCTCTTTCAATTCTCTAATTAAACAATTTGAAATACTTCCATCCTCAGATTTCTTAAACTTACCTCCACTTCCATTCCATTTATCTACACCTAAACCTCTTTTTTTCATCGCAAGACAGACATCTGTAATTTTATTTTTACTATTTCTTTTGACTAAGAAACCCAAAGTTGCTTGTTTCATTATGATAATTTCTTTAAATTAATATATCTATTTCCACAAACTAAACTTACCTGTTAATTCCTTTATCTTATCTGTATCTCCCAATATTCCAATACCACAGATATCTAAATCTTCTAACTCTTTCTCTGCATATACTTTAGCTAACTTTTCATCTATACCTGTATCTATCATGTCCATTGTAAATATTAGATATTTAACATCATCTCTTTTAATTAATTCTTGAGCTAACTTATGTAATTGAGATTGTTTAGCACTCATAGCTACACAAGGATATTGAGAATTTGCAGGCAATGATACTCCATCTTTAGTTTCAAAAGATAATCTAGAAACTACACTTCCTTTTTCTAATGTATTACCAAGCATTGCAGTTAGATGAGATGTTGTATTAAGTAGTTTCCAACCAGAGAGATCCTCATTAAGTACTGTTACAAATTTTTTAGATAGATCTTGTTTTGTATTCTTTACTACTTTATCAGTACTATGATCAATATACTGAATTATATCTTTATATATAGTTTTAGTCGTATTATCTAATCCCCATCTCATTGGAGGGAATGGAACACCTTCTCTTGCAGTTACATTTTCAAAATACCAGAATACTCTTTCGGACATACCAAATCCAAATGCAGGTGGCATACCATATTCCAACATCTCTACAAAATCAATATCCATCATCTGTGCTTCATCATCACCATCTTCCCTCATCTGTTGTTGTTCAACAAATCTATCTAACTGATCCAATGGGTCATTTAATTCTCCAAATGCATTAGCTAATTCACTTCCTGCGATTAGTGGGAACACTCTTTCTGTGATGTCCGGATTATTCTTAGTACTTTTTGCTAAAGGTGAGAGGAACTTAGGGATATTAGTCACAAATGCTGGACCTTGTATATCCTTTCTTATTAATTTCCAAAGATTATCAACTACCCTACTTCTATTTATATCTTCACCTAAGTCTAATCCATTCTTCTTTAATATTTCGGACATAACTGAAACATCCTCTGTATATAGATCAATGTTATATCTCTCCTTAATGAGAGTATAGTAGTCTAAAACTTCCCATTCATTATCTAAATCTATATCAAATTCTTTTATTTTAAACTTTGTTGTTCCATATACTGTTTTAGCAATATATCTATACATCTCTTTTATTAATTCCATACCCATCTTAACATCTGCATATGCCCAATAGAATTCCATAGCTATGTGCTCAGGAAGATGTTCTTCACTAAAACCTTCATTTCTAAATCTAGGTCCTAAATCATATACTTTTTCAAAACCTGCACCTAAAAGTCTTTTCAATGGTAATTCATGTGATATTCTAAGATAGAAATCTGTATCTAATGCATCAAAGTGTGTTACAAATGGTTTTGCATCTGCACCTCCAGTTAAATGCTCAAGAACAGGAATATTAACTTCATAGAATCCTTTTGAATCTAAGAAATCTCTAGTTGCTTTCCAGAACATACTTCTTCTCTGGAACATCTTTCTTATATCAGGATTCATTGTCATATCTAAATATCTTCTTCTATATCTCTCCTCTTTATCTTGTATACCGTGCCATTTCTCAGGAAGAGGTCGAAGTGTTTTTGTTAACATAACTATTCCATCAACGAGTATAGATACCTCCCCAGTATTTGTTTTAGTTATAGTTCCTGTTACCTGTAAGATATCTCCTAAATCGATTAAATCAAAGTCATTCCAACCTATTACATCACCATTTGTTTTTTTTGGCATTACCTCATCTTTTATATACAACTGTATCTTACCACTATCGTCTTGGATATTACCAAATACAATATGTCCATGTTCCCTCCAACTCATTAATCTTCCTGCAAGAGTTACTCTTTTATTTTCAAATTTTTCAAAGTTCTCTTTAACTTCAAGATTAGAATATTCCTTCACTGAGTTAGCAGGATATGGGTTAATACCTAATTCTTTAAATCTACTTAATTTCTCTATTCTACTATTTCTTTGTCCTTGTAATGAACTATTTGAATTATCCATATTAATATTATATTAA
>CAZJKB010000056.1:0-4720 GCA_964546485.1 uncultured Candidatus Saccharibacteria bacterium
ATTGTAGAAGGCAATGATATAAACCTTGTAGGTAAGCCATTATTAATCCCTTAAATCTATAGGTTTATTGACTTCTTTGTTGTATAACTATATCCTAAAATAATTAAGTTATCTTTGTATTTTATGACTGCCTCAAATGCAAAGACAGGAGAAGATAAAATAGTAAAGCCAATAAGGAGCATCCATATTGTTGTACTATCATGTCCTAACTGTGGTGAAGAATTAGAAGAATTAAAGCTTTGTAAGGAATGTAAATCCCCTATGAAAGTTGTCCAAGTTATTGAGAAGTTTGGAGCAGAAGCTGATGAATATCTTGCTCAACTCAAGAGAGACGGACTATGGGAAGATCATTCTGTGTCTCCTATGAAATCAAATGTAATTTCAGATGATGGAATATCTCCAGATGATATCGATGACTATGATATCCCTATAAATGGAATATCTAAAAAGAAAGAAGATAGTGATGAATTTGGAGAATTAGGCTTAACAGATATATTCCCATCTGATGATGAATTTGCAACAACAGATAAACCTCAGACAGATTTAGATTTAAAGGAAGCTCTTGATCTTTTAGATCAAGATGAAGAGGATGATGTTCCTGAAGGACTTCCAGAACTGTAATATCTAAAGGATTTTTGATATACTCCATGTATGAAATTTGATAAAAATATTTCTGTTGCAATAGCCACAGATTATATGAATTCATTTGGAGGAGCTGATAGGGTATTACAATCTTTATTGAGGATTTTCCCCAATGCAGATGTATATACAACTCAGATTAATTATGAAAACTATCCTTGGTTGAAGAATAAAGTATATACTTCTTTTTTACAAAATTTCTTCTTTAGAAAAATTATATATAGAACTATTAGTGTCCTAGCACCTTTTGCCTTTGAGTCTTTTGATTTAAGAAATTATGATCTTGTTATTTCAATTTCTGCAGGACCTGCTAAGGGTGTTATTACATCCACTAATACAAAACATATAAGTATTATTTGTACACCTCCTAGGCATCAATGGGATGGAGATATGAATATTCGTGCTTCTATATTTAAAATAATATATTCTTTGGGTTCATTTATTGTCTCAACATTTCTTAGAATATGGGATATTGTTGCTATCTCAAGGGTTGATCATATTATATCTATATCTAAATATATACAGAGTAAAGTTTTAAAAATATATAGAAGAGAATCAAAAGTAATATATCCTTCAATTTCAGATCTATATCTTGCAAATGCAGATAAGTATACAAAAGAAGAAGTCTTTGAAAAATTTGTATTACCTAATGAATATATACTTGTAGCATCAAGACTTTTTGATTATAAAAAGATAGATGTAGCAATAAATATATGTAAAAAATTATCACAGAATCTTGTTGTTGTAGGAGATGGTCCAGATATTAATTATTTAAAGAAGTTAGCAAAGAGTTCAAATACTCTGTTTTTAAGGAAGGTTAGTGATGATGAATTAAAGATAATTTATAGATATGCTCAGGCATTGATATTCCCAGGTGTAGAGGACTTTGGTATTGTTCCTCTTGAAGCAATGAGTCAAGGAACTCCAGTTATTGCATATAATGTGGGAGGAGTTAAAGAAACAGTTATTGATGGAAAAACAGGCATTTTATATAATACTTTGGAACAATTAGAAGAAATAATATTAAAAAAGAAATATCTTAAGTTAAAGAAAAAAGATATAATGAAAAGGGCAATTGAATTTAATGATGATAGATATATCAAAGAATTAAAAAATTATATTATAGATAAAATTAAATAAAATATTAAAATATATTATGAAAAAACTAAAAGTTGCATTAGTAGCAGATGGAATTATTCAGTATGGAGGTGCAGAAAAAGTATTACAAAGACTTCTTGAGGTATACCCAGATGCAACAGTTTTTACTTCCATATCAGATCCTAATCTAGTAGAAAAAGAATTCAAGGGTGTAAATATAAAAAACTCTTTTCTACAAATATTCCCATTTAAACATCATAAGCAGTTTGGTAAATTATTATTATTACTATATCCATTAGCATATAGATTATTTCCTTTTTTTGGTTTTGATGTCGTAATCTCTATATCTGCTCATTTCTCTAAATTTGTGAAGCCATGGAGTAGTAAAACTAAACATATTACATATATATTAACTCCTCCAAGATGGTTATGGATGCATGATAGTAGGTCAATTAAAAATGATAATAGTTTTCTATTTAAATTCTATTCCTTCTTCATTGGCTCTTTCTTTGAGAAAATATGGCAAAATTGGGACAGAAATGCTGCTAGAAGAGCTGATAGGGTTATATCTATAGCAAAGACAGTACAAGATAGAGTAAAGAACTTTTATGACCTTGATTCTGATATTATCTATCCTCCTGTAGATGTAAAAAAGATTAAGGTAAATAAGGATAATTATTCAAGAGAAAAATGGTTACTATATGTAGGAAGACTTGAAAGATATAAAGGTGTCCATCTTTTAATTGCTGCTTGTGCTGTTACTAAAACACCATTAAAGATAGCAGGTAAGGGTAGTGAATTAGAGAATCTAAAACAATTAGTTACAGATTATAATGCAAAAGGACTTGTTAAATTTATACATTTTCCTTCTGATGATGAAGTTAGAGAATTAATATATAGATGTAGAGCATTAGTTTGCCCGATTAAAGATGAAGATTTTGGAATAGTTCCTGTAGAAGGTAATGCAGCTGGAGCTCCAGTAATAGCATATAGATCTGGAGGAGTTATGGAAACAATTTCTGAAAACAATCCTAAAACTGGAATATTTTTTGATACATGGGATTCTCATTCTCTTGCCGATGCAATATTAGATTTTGATCCCGATCAATTTGATCCTATGATTATGAGAAAACATGCAGAACAATTCTCTTCTGAAATATTTAAGTATAAGTTTAAGAATTATATAGAGGATTTATTTAAGGAGAATAAATAATGAGAAACCTTACTGATACATGTGTTGTACTAAGGTCTATTGATTTTAAAGAAAGTGATAAGATTCTAACACTATTTGGAAAACACCTTGGGAAATTTCCAATAATAGCTAAAGGTGTTAGAAAGATAGAGAGTAAGAATAGAGGATATATACAAACATTATCTGTCATAAAGATATCTGCAGTTCAAGTTCATGGTATGCCAATATTAAAGGAGGTTGATGGAATATATATTCCTGATTATACGATAAAAGAGTATCAGAATATCGAAAGGGTTTTATTCATGATAAATAAATTTATACCTGAAAATGAACCTGATGACGATATATTTGATGGATTAGTCAAAACTATTAAGAGTAAATTTACTTTAGAGAGTGTTAATAGGTTTAGGATACTATTTTTAATAAAACAAGGTGTATTTAATCCTGAGCTTGAATGTACTGTATGTGGTAAAAAAGGAGAGTATTTAAATAAATTAGATTTCTCAATATCTTGTAATGATCATATTGGATTTGATAATGAAAATATGATTAAATTAGATAGTAGTGTATATTCTAAATTAGATTTTACAGTATCATTGGATAATTATATTAATAGGATTTTGAAGGGTATTTAATAGTATGAAAACTGCTCTGAACATAATACAATATATATTAATAGCAATAATGCTTATCCTAGGTTTTTCATCTTATGTAAATGCTGGTAGTGTACTGGGAGATTTTGATGCTACAGTAACAGGTTTTATCGATCAAGATAGGTATTCGATAGTTACAATATCACCATCAAATAATGAGATTGGAAGATATTCAGATATCAGGGTTAGAATTCTTGATAGGAATAATAATCCTATACCAAATAGAGCTATATTACTCTATGTTGATATTGGCATTTCAAATATAAGTTTTGTGCAGCCAACAGTTACAGACAGTGATGGATATGCATATGGAAAAGTATCTGGTAACCAAATAGGTGCATATACAATTAAGGCAAAAGATATTACATACTCAAATGATATCTATATACTTGCATCAGCAAATTTTTATGTATTTACTGTGCCTGCACCAAATATGATTGAAGAGCCATATTATACTAAAGGTAATTCTAATACAGTATATTGGACACATACTGGACTTGGAGATTATAGATATAAAGTAGAGGTTTCAAAAGATCCGACATTTTCAACAGTATTAGATAATAGTGGATGGATATCAAACAAATATTTTACATTTAACAATCTACTAGATTCAAATCTCTATTATTACAGAGTTATAGCTAAAAACAATTTTAATTATCAGAGTAGTTATTCTGATATAACATTCTCTATACAAGATGCAATTGCCCCTAAGATAGATGTTATACAAGAACCTTTATTCAAAGAACAAGATGGTAAATATAATATATCTATAATTACAAATATTACGGATAATCTCGCCCTTAAAACTGTTAATGCATATTGTAAAAGAAATGATGGAAAGCTTATAGATTGTGGAATACTTGAGAAGAAAGGCACTCAATATATATTGAATGTAGATTTTAGTAAATTGAATGTTGATTATTTAAATAATAATAGGTTTGAATTTTGTTATACAGCCGATGATGTAGCAGGAAATATTTCTACTAAATGCGATATTTTCTTAGATGTACAGGAAGGAATGGATTTTGATAATCCTTTATTGTCATATATATCAGATTTTATAAATAATGGAGTTTCACTTATGAATAGTATAAATAATTATATTGTAGGTAAAATTGAAAACTCTACAAATACAATT
>CAZJKB010000057.1:0-4594 GCA_964546485.1 uncultured Candidatus Saccharibacteria bacterium
CCATTACTCTGAGGTGAAAAAGCCGGTAATAATGTAGATTCTGTCCCTGTAGAAGTCCCATACATTAATTTCCAATTAGTATCTCCATTATTTTTAATAAAATAATATGCACCAGCGTTTCTCAATGATATTGCTAATTGATTCGGGTTAGTACCTTGTTCTGTAATAATTCTAACACTATGGTCATATATACCTAGACTATCACTATAACCATATAGGTTGGATGTTGCGTTATAAGCACTACTAGTAAAGCCTTGGAATAATGCTGTAGTATTAGAAGTCTTTTTTGTAATAAGAGTTTTTCCTAAAGTTCTGCTTGTACCGTTAAAACCAAACCATGGATCATACGCATCCTTGACACTTGAAAGTTTGAAACCTCCTTCACTAATAGAAGCATAACCATTACTATCTCTAAGTATCCTGTTGTTTACTCCATCTGTAGCCAATGTTCCATTAATACCACCCTTAACTTCAAAATTTGTAAAACTATTAGATGCATAAGTACTAAATACACCGTGTCTCGTATTATTTATAATACTTGCATCAGATATGGTTTGTGTAGTTCCAACCAATGTATTGTTATAGAACATTGTATAACTATTACCATTCTTAACAACTTTAATTGGTGCTCCTGCAACATATGTAGTACCTATATTAATTAAAGTTGTATATGTACCATTAACATTTTTTTCTAATCTTGCAAAAGTTCCATCATGATATGCAATTACAAAATTATTAGGCGTAGTATTACTATCTAAGCTAACAACAACACCAGCTTGTGTACCAGTTGTTAATGTTACATTTGATTGAACAGTATAGTCGGTTGAAGAAGGAACGGAGACAGAGGAGAAGAGAGAGGAGAGTGTTAGTTGTTTGATAGAAGCATCATCGATATATATTGACTTATTTGCACTATTTCCGGTCCTCTGATATGTCACATTTGCATTTGGGGACCTTCCAATCAGAACTATATCTTGATAGTTTGCCGTAAGGACAGGAAGAGAACCCATAAGTGTTAACGATGCACCTTCTGGAATTGATTTTGCGGTAATTGAACTTCGATACCAATTGCCTACAACGGTAGCATTTACTTGTTGTATGAATGCATTTCCTGTAGGACCAACATCAATTCTGGTCGCGGAACTACCCGACACAACATCTGACTGCTCCCGATTAATAGAAGCATCTGAAGTAAATTCTGCCCAACTTGTTAAATTATTATTTGTTATCCAGTTTTCAAAACCTCCATCAACTAATAATTCAGAACTTAGTGTAGGCACCGGATTACTCACTCCTCCACTTGCTAAAGTAGTAGGTAATGTATCATTAAATTCATCTCTTAATATATATTCTTGAGTATAATTCCAATTATCTAGATTGTTTTCAAAGCTACTATTTAATAATTGGTTATTGCTATATTTGTTAAATCCATCAGTACTATAGTTACTATTTGATAAGAATCCTCCAACACCCAAAAGATTAGTGCTATGAGGCATACTCCAAGCTTGATTTGTACTTGTTAATTCACCAGTTGCCCCATCTGTAGGCAAAGCAAATACAATATCCCAAGAACCTGTAATTTCTGATGGATCTTTTCCTGTTCCACTATTATATATTTGAGATATTTCATTTCCATTACCAACATTTACACCATATGTACCATCAAAAAGTACTCTTCTATATACTGTTAATCCCTCAATTATTGCATCTCCTGTTATTTGATAACTTGATGCAGTTAAAGTAGGTAATGCAGTATTCCTAATATAACTATTTACGCCGTTTATAGAGACTCTTACATAATTCGTATCATCTATGGTCTTATTCTTATCCCAACTAACTACTACATTATATGTACTACCTGCAGTCCAACTTGATACATTAACTGCTCCAAGGTATGTTCCAGTAGAGCCAGCTCTTACATATATATTATTATCCGACCATTTACTAATTCTAATACCATTACCAATAAATATGTCATGTATCTGTCCATCATTTCCATTCCAAGAAGGTGTGATCCAGAAGGAAACACTTCCCTGGTTGTAATCCATATTTTGATAGAAGAGATTAGATATTAAGTCTCCACTAGGTATTGTTAAAAAATCATTTCCTTGAACTGTTACACCAGATGCAAATGGTCCAGCACTATTTCTTTTAGCCATTTTAGCAGTAAAGGTTGCTGATCCAGTATTAAGATTCTCATATCCTTTTGACCAATACTTATCAAATACAGTATTTTCAAAACTAGGATTTAACACTTTATTTGTAGTAGCTTCTTCAACTAATGTTCCTTCATGACTCATTACACCACTATTTCCTAAAGGTGTATCATTAGTATATTTAGCACCGATAACAAGTCCATGATTACCATTACCACTTGCATCATAGGCAACATAATCACCAGTCACACCAAATGAAGTTTGTAATGAAGTCTTAGTACTTGATAATCTTGAGTCTAAACCATTTTCATCAAGATAATATAGAAGAATTGTTGAATCACTAGGACCTACAATATTAGGATTTCCACCGTTGTATAAACTAGAGATTTCAATATCTGACAATACTCTATTATCCAATCTCACATAATCCATTGCTCCTAAAAATCGTCTATCTGTAGGATTTACTCTTCCTAATTCCCTCAAAATACCATTTGTATATGTACCTAATCCACTTGATGAATATGCTAGATTACCATTTACATAAAGTTTAAGTTGTTTGTCACTTCCTCGATATGACATAACCACATGCCCCCAAGTATTATTAGGAATAGTAGTATTTGCGACTCTCCAATCTGCTCCATCATAGACTTTTAAGACACCATATTGCAAACTCAAATAGTAGAACATACCACTTCCGTTAGTAATATTCTGCAAACGATTTATATCTCCACCTCTATAATCACTCTTTACCCATGCACTGAATGTAAATTCACTCAATGTAATATTAGGTGTATCAACATAATCATTAAATCCATCAAGTATTAATGCACTTCCTCCTGCATTATTTTTAATAGCACCACTAGATGTAGATGGTGTAACATTACCTAAACAATTAGTTGTAACCCCTAGAGGACAAAATAGTGTAGAACCAAGACTATTAACATCAAATATTCTCGATATACCGCTATTTCTAGTAGGATCACTTGTTTGCACCTGATTAGTTGTACCCAAAAACTTATTCCTATTATTTCCTGATATATCAAGAACATCTTGACCCGTTCCTTCATCAAAATTATAACCTAAATACATTGTTTTAGATGGTAATTTCCCATTATATAGTGTTTGAATATCTTCAGATGTTAATACAGAATTATAGTAATAGATACTATCTAAATTGCCTTTAAAATATGTATTAGCAGCATTCTGACCACCTATATACTCCTGTGTTCGAGAAGAATAGAATTGAATATTTTTAACACCTTTACTTACTCCATTTTGATATAACTCTGAATATGAATTAGCAGAATCAACTATTAATACAAAATGATGCCAAGAGCCATTATTTACATTATCTATTGTCCATGTTGTACCACTTCCAACTCCACCTGCTGTTGCTATTCTAAGAGTCGTTGTGTTCGTAAAATATACTGCATTCCAAGCTGAGCTTAAAGAACCCAGAATTGTCTTATATAAGCCATAATCAAATGTTGCATCTGGTCTAACCCAAAATGATACAGAATACAATGTATTTGCTCCAGAAGTGAAAGGAAGTGTTTGATCACCAAGGTTAATAATATCATCTGTTCCATCAAAATATAAATTCTTATCCCCTATACTAATTGGAGCAGTATCTCCAACTGTATCATTTCCATAAAATATTACATAATTACTATCAAATTCATCTCCCTCTACATATCCTTCTACTCCTGAATGAGTTAATTCATTTTGTAACTTAAATGAAACCTTTGTATCTATACTATCATTACAATTAGTACTACCTTTTCCTAACTGTATACTTCTTGGTAATTCAACAATCTCATTATTTACAATATATCCTATTCTTAAATCATTACAACTATCTTGTATACTCTCTAAAGCAGAAGTATTAACACTAATAGTTATAGTATCTCCTTGAGGTAGTATATTACTTGTTATATTTTTAATCTCAATATTTCTCTTATAATCCCAATCTAAATCTAACCAAAGATTATCTTTTCCTAATTTTACATTAGTACTACTAATAACTACATTATCACTACTACCTGTAATTAGTTGAGTATTTTGACCATCACCAACTCTCCATGTACTCTCATCTAGTGCAAATACATTAACAACTCCATAGACGATTAATCCAAATACTATTATTCCAAAAATATATAATACTACATATTTATTAGGCTTACTTTTTTTAAAAAACTCTTTCAAATTATTCACAATATATAACAAAATACAGATATTTTAATCCATATTAAAATATACATGAAAATCATTATCAGAACAAGAAAGATATAGGCCTCTAATATATTATCTTGCCTTTGGGAAACTATCTACAATACTCTTATCTCCCCATTTCTTTATCATGATCTCAACATCACTTGTAGATCCTTTAGACATAATAGATAATATGATATCAGAGAAAATATCTATATATGATGATA
>CAZJKB010000058.1:0-4541 GCA_964546485.1 uncultured Candidatus Saccharibacteria bacterium
TATATGCTGACTACACAAGAACTACTATCCATCACGAATTATTCCATCTTTTAGTAGAAAACAGACCTAAATATGTTGATAAATTTAAAGAGATAAATAATTCAAATTTTAATTGTCAACGATATATTGATTTACATGGAAGAGATAAGGATGCGAAGGGTTCAGAAGACCTCTTCAATGGCTGCTTCATAAATACATATGGTATAAACAACCCAGATGAAGACATGGCAATAATTGCACAAGATCTATTTCATAAAAACAACTATGACAAACTACTAACTAGAATCAAAACAGAAAAAGATATTGATAGTCAAAAAACACTGCTTAACAAATATAGATTCATTCTCTACATATACAATAGATTAAGCGACGGAGAAATGAATACTGAGTATTGGAAATCTATACATAATTGACATAATATTTTTTTGATAATAGACTGTACCTTATGCAAAAATCAATCATTGAAGTAAAAAATATAGTAAAAACATATAAGAATGTAAAAGCCTTAAAAGGAGTATCTTTTGAAGTAAAAGAAGGAGAAATATTTGGACTACTTGGACCAAATGGTGCAGGAAAAACCACCCTTCTTGAGATAATGGAAACACTAAAAGATGAAACTGAAGGAGATGTAATAATAAATGGATATTCAATAAATAAAGATCCTCAAAAAATCAAAAGAATTATTGGTATTCAGTTACAAGCAGCAGGTTTCTATCCTAACCTCAACCTATCTCAACTAATTGACCTATTCAATGTGTTATACAATGCAAAGGTAAAAGGTGACGAGCTATTATCAAAAGTAGGACTACTTGATAAAAAGAATGCTATATTCAAAGATATGTCAGGAGGACAAAAACAGAGATTCTCCATAGCAACAACACTAATTAATAATCCTAAGGTAATATTCTTAGATGAACCAACAACAGGTCTTGACCCTCAATCAAGAAGAAATCTATGGGAATTAATAAAAGAAATTAATAAAAAAGGAACAACAATAATACTAACAACACATTATATGGATGAAGCAGAGTATCTATGTAATAGAGTTGGAATAATAGATAATGGAAAGATTATTAAAATAGATACACCACAAAATCTCATAAATGATCTTGTAAAATCAGGATTTAAATCAGAAAAGATTGTAAATAAAGCAACACTTGAAGATGTATTTATTACTTTAACAGGAAAGGAATTAAGAGATGAATAACATAATATACGAATTAAAATCAATATTAGCATTAACAAAAGCAAGTTTAATTTCTTTAACAAAGAATAAATCATCACTAATTTTTGGACTAATCTTCCCTATTGTATTCATTAGTATCTTTGGACTACTAGGAAGTGGTCAGACATCATTAAATGTATACTACAGTGGAAGTGAAAATAACTATATATATAATTCAATAAAAGAAATTGAATCAATTAATATAGATACAGAAATACAGAATATAGATCAAGCTAAAGAACAACTATCTACAGGAGATCTAGATGCTATAATAATTGAACAAACAGATAATAATGGTAAGAAAGAAACCCAATTAATAACCTCTCAAGCTTCAGGAACAAATAAACAGATAATTGAGAGTTTAATCTCTGGTATTGCAGATAAAATAAATCTCTCATTGATAAATGAAAATAGTAAACTCATCGATCTTAAGATTGAAGAATTAGAAGGAAGAAGAAGATCACAAATAGATTTTGTACTACCAGGACAGTTAGGATTCTCACTCTTAAGTTCAGGAATATTTGGTACCGCATTTATATTACTTAGTTTACGAGAAACTTTAGTTCTTAAAAGATTTTTAGCAACACCTATTAAAAAATCAAGTATATTAATAGCCGAAGGGTTAAGTAGATTAGTATTTTCGACTCTTCAAACATTAATATTAATCCTAGTTGGTTATTTTGCATTTGATTTTACCTTAATTAATGGACTATCCACCCTATTCTCTATGTTAGGATTAGTAGTACTTGGATTAATTGTATTTTTAGGTATAGGCTTTTTAGTATCAGCACTTTCTAAGAATGAAAGTAGTGTATCATCTATAGCTAACATATTTACATTACCTCAGTTTCTTTTAACAGGCACATTCTTCCCTCTTGAACTATTACCAAATTGGCTTGCTACTATTGGAAGAGTACTACCATTAACACACTTAAATGAAGCAATGCGAGAGATATCATTCAATGGGGCATCATTTATTGATATTCTACCAAACATCCTATTCCTATTACTCTGGGGTGTTGTAGTATATGCAATAGCAATTAAGTTATTTAAATGGGAAGAATAATATTTTAAATAATTCATTGACCTATTCGATAATTTCTCATATAATCACAAAGCGAAATAAAAACTTCTAATTTTAAATATTCTCACTATGGCTAAAGTAAAAAGAAATATTATAGCTCTCAAATGCGAAGAATGTGCAGAAAAGAACTATACAAACTATAAAACTAAAAACATAAAAGAAAAGATAGTCCAGAGTAAGTACTGTAAAAGGTGTAAAAAGCATACGGATCATAAAGAGACAAAAGCCAATTAAATTGAAAATAGGGCCCATAGTTTCAATTGGTAAAACAACGGTCTCCAAAACCGTATTTCTCAGTTCGAGTCTGGGTGGGCCTGCCAAAAAATAGAACTATGAAAAATATAATAAATGAATTAAAAAATACAACTTGGCCAAAGAAGGTAGATTTACTAAATCTAGTTATTTACAGTGTAATTACATCTGGTATAATCAGTTTAATAATTCTAGGAGTAGATATCTTTCTACTAAGATTAAGGGACATAATTTTGAAATAATATTTATATGACAAAAGAAAATAAAAACTTGAAATGGTATGTATTGAATGTACAATCAGGACATGAAAACAGTATTGCAGATGCAATAAAACAAAGAGTTGAAGCAACAAAAAGTGAAAATAGAATTACTGATATCCTCATCCCTACTCAAAAGAAAATAGTAGTAAAAGGTGGAAAACAAAATATTAAAGAAGAAAAAATATTTCCTGGATATGTATTAATAAAAATGGATCTTAACGATGAAACATGGGGATTAATAGCAAATACAGAAGGTGTTAGAGGATTTGTTAAAGTTGATAAATTCCCAAGACCATTACCAGAGAGTGAAGTACAAGCAATAATGAAATATATGGAGATTGAACAGCCTCAGTATCAATCATCATATAGTATAGGAGAAGCAGTTAAGATTACCGAAGGTGCATTTGTTGACTTCATAGGAAGTGTACAAAAAATAGATGATACAAAGGGTAAGATAACTGTCCTAATTTCATTCTTGGGTAGAGAAGCACCTGTAGAATTAGACTTCTCACAAGTATCAAAGATAAAATAATAGTCAAATAATATGGCAAAGAAAATAACAAAAACATTAAAATTAGTAATAAAGGCTGGTGCAGCTAGTGCAGCACCTCCAATTGGCCCTACTCTCGCCCCTTATGGAATTCAAACACAGGCATTCTGTCAACAATTCAATGAGCAAACAAGAGAAGGTGCAGGAATTCTAACACCAGTAATCTTAACAATTTATGAGGATAGGACATTTACATTCATAGTAAAGACCCCACCTACATCAGAATTAATAAGAAAAGCATTAAAGATAGAAAAAGGATCTGAAAAACCAAACTTAAATAAAGTAGGAAAACTATCAAAGGCTCAATTAAAAGAGATTGCTGAAAAGAAATTAGTTGATTTAAATACTAAGGATCTTGAGAAAGCAATGAAGATAGTAGAAGGTACAGCCAGAAACATGGGTGTAGAAGTAGAAAAATAAATTGATTAAAGATAATTATGGCAACAAGAGGAAAAAAATATAAAAATGCAGTTAAAGCTAAGAGTCATGATGCAGTTTCTATACTTGAAGGTATAAAGCATGTTAAAAAGAGTACATATTCATCATTTACAGGATCTGCAGAATTACACTTAGTGATTAACCTTCCAAAGGATAAAGATGCAAAATCTGTAAAGGGTTCTGTAACACTACCTCATGGAGAAAAGAAAGAAGTTAAGATTGCAGTATTCAGTACACCTGAAAATGTAAAATTAGCTTTAACAGCAGGTGCAACAAAAGCAGGATTAGAGGATTTAATGAAAGAAGTACAATCAGGAAAGATAGATTTTGATGTGGCAATTGCTACACCTGATGTGATGCCAAAGATTGCAGTACTTGGAAAAGTATTAGGTCCAAAAGGTATTATGCCAAACCCAAAGACAGGAACAGTAACTACAGATGTAGAAAAAACTATTAAAGCATACTTAGGAGGAAAAATGGACTTCAAAGCAGATGCACAAGGAGGAATACATTTAAGTGCAGGTAAATTATCATTAGATGATGATAAATTAATAGAAAATATCAATGCCCTACTCAAATCAGTTGAAGAAGCATATGGTAAAGGATTAATTACATTAGTAAAAGATGCATATTTAGCACCAACAATGGGTAAATCCATAAGAGTTAGAGTTGAATAAACTCAATGAATTGAATCATTAAACCCTCCTATATGGAGGGTTTTTGTTTATGATA
>CAZJKB010000059.1:0-1899 GCA_964546485.1 uncultured Candidatus Saccharibacteria bacterium
CCCCTCACAAATATCTAAAAATAGATACTCATGAAGGGTGTATATATTACACGGTACCACCTTCTATTTAACTCTTAATACTGTTTCGTAGTATATACGGTTAGTTCTACTCTATACTAATGTATATTTCTTCTAACTACTCCAAGGTCTTAATATTAATCTATATATTACCTATTCACACTATACTAGGCTCACTTAAATACAATTATAACTAATATATTCCTTATCAATGTATTGAGTTATTATATCATAAAGTATTAATTGTGAATAAATTAATGAGAAAATCATTATCTCATTTTACTTCTTCCCTCATGTAATTCAAAATATATAGTTATATATAAATACCCGAAAGAACAAAACTATGCATTTATCGATGCTCAAAATCTATACTTAGGTGTAAAACATCTTGGATGGAAGATAGATATGAAAAGACTTCTTGTCTATTTAAAGGATAAATATTCAATAGTAAATACCTATCTCTTTATTGGATACATTAATAAATTTGAAAGGATGTATAAAGAACTAGAAGAGTATGGATACACTTTAGTATTTAGAAAAACAACCGTGTCTAAGGGAATAGTTAAAGGTAATGTAGATGTTGATTTAACTGTAAAAGCTTTAATTGAGATTGATAATTATGATAAAGCTGTAATTATAACTAGTGATGGAGATTTTTATCCACTTATAGAGGCACTAATACTAAAGAATAAATTTGGAATACTAATTAGTCCATATCACAAGGGTTGTTCAAAACTTTTAAAAGAGGTTTGCAATGATAAGATTAATTATTTGGAAAATCTTCAAAACAAACTAAAAAAATAGGGGTTCCATATTAAGGACGAAACCTTAATTTGTACACCCCATCTGAATACAATAATTATATATAATAATAGTTATAGAATCAATATATTTAATAATTACCTTTCCTATGAGATAACATAAATCTCTTATTTAAAAACTCCTTTTTATCAAAAAAACCTATCTTTATATTCTTACCTGGAAGAAGTATTAGTTCATCTTGTTCTTTTAATTTATACATATATACACCATCAATATATAAATTTGCATTAGAATTAATGATTAGTTTTTGATTTTTTACAACAGCATTAATCTCTTTATTAGTAACAACACCTGTTATAGATAATCCTCTACTATCTAAATCTAATACATTCCCTCCATTATTTAAATTAAAAGCAGTAGAACCTAGAGGGGTTGAAATACACAAACCTGTTCCCTTAAATTGAAAATCTTTATACTTATAATCCTCACTTGTTAGATTAAATGATAGATATGAATTAATACTATCACCAAGTACCACATCGTTTGCACTATTTGTTAAATATGCATCATTTATATATACATCAATAGTTGAAGTTTCTATTACATCAATAACTACCCTACCTTCTATAATATCTTTTAATGTACTAATATCATCAGATATATTATTCATTAAAAAATTAAGTGTACCCAATGCTTTTCCAAAATATATACCATTGAAATTTTGATGTTTTTTTGTTGCATGATGTAATGCACCATCTCCACCAGCAACTAGTATAACATTAGGATCTGTTTCATTTATGAAATGAGGAAAATTAGTTTCAATTAGTTTATTAAATCCCTTAGCTCTCAGGTCATGACTTTTATTGTATAAAACCTTGAGCATGAATGATTAAAATGAAAGTATAACTAATTTAGAAAACCCATGATTATCATTTTAAAGAAATTCTGTTTATTGAGATAATGGTCTATGATAATATAATCAACTCCCGCATTTTCTGCAAAATCTCTATCTGTTTTAGAATCACCTACATATATAAACTCATCCTTGTTGCCACCTTCTTTCTCAACTAGATCTAGTAAACAGTATGGATCAGGTTTTTCATGACCTTCATCTTTACA
>CAZJKB010000059.1:1999-4476 GCA_964546485.1 uncultured Candidatus Saccharibacteria bacterium
TCAACAACCTCTGAGAACTGCTGTAGCATCCCCACTCCTCTATTTCTATAGTGTAGGTCTCTAATATACTGTTCATCTATTTTATCTTTATACTCCTTAAAAGTATCAACAAATAATTGTTGATTTACTTCGTAAGAGTTTGTTAATGTATCATCAACATCAAACACAATATGCTTTTTCATAATCATTGAATATAAATATTTCTAGAGTTACATTATACTACTTTGCACTCATATTCTCAATCTTTATACTCTCTAGTAATTTAATACCCATAGGTAATACCGTAAATAATCCTACAACACCAAGTATTGTATACATAACCTTAACACCATAAACAGGAATAATATATGCAGATAAACCTGTTGCAAATACATATACAAAACCAATTAGTAGACTTAGAGTTGATATTGCTGTTGCTCTATATTTAGAACTAAAGTATTTATTAACCATAGGAGATAGTATTACCCATCTTGCTGTAGTTATTATCATAGCTATTTGTATGAATATTAAGCCAATATTTCCCTCTAACCATATACCAGGTAGATATGCTATTAATACTGTAATTATGAAAAAATAGATTATTCTAGATTTATTAAACAATCCCGATTTATTTAAGACAAAGGTAATCAAAACAATATTAATTAATCTCATGACCCCACTATATACACCTCTTTGTACATCATTAAAACCCAATTCAACCATCATAACTTCATTAAAGTATAATGTACTTGTCCAAGCAATTCCCCCTACAAAAATATAAAAGAATGATATTAATCTACTCTGTTGAGACTTAAATATTTCCTTAATACCATCCCTTATTTGTAAAAGGTAATTTTCTACAGAAAATTTTACAGAATCAATCTTAGGTTCTATATAAAAGAAATTTGCAATCAAACCAATAACTAATGATAATGTATAAAGATAGAATGGTAGTGCATTATTTATTGTATATAAATAACCCCCCAATACAGCACCAAGAATAAGTCCTAATTGATATATATTATTACTCCACAAATATAATTTATCTATTCCTTTCTCATTATCATCCTGTAAATATGAATCATATATTAAAGCTTCTTCAGAGCCAGATCTAAATGAATCACCAATGCTTGAAAGAATACTAAGTATTAAAAATGGAATAAATCCACTAACAAAAGGCATAAATAGGTAGGCTATAATAGATAGAATAAAAGCTATGATCACAATGTTTTTTCTACCAAGAATATCTGCAAGAGCACCACTAGGTAATTCCCAAATCATTTGTGATAAGTATTGAATAGTAACTATTAAAGATATTTGTGCCTCAGATACATCTTTCAATAAATAAAAGACAAACCATATAGGTGCTGTAAATAACAAAGAAAAAGTAAACTGTGAAATCAAATATATTATAGAATTTCTTTTTGATATATTCATTACTCTACAATAATATCTACATTCCCTGCTCCTATAGATATATCATAGAAAGATATAAAACTAGATGTAATATCTTTTGTTATATCATGATTACCTTTAGCACTAAGTCCACCATATGATTTATTACTATCTCCATCTTTAATATTTAAACTACCAACCCCAATATTATATGAAATTGATATATTATCACTCTTTTTCATTTTTATAACTACATTACCAGCACCTACATTTAGTTTAAAGCTACTAGGTAGTTTAGAACCTCTTAAATCAAGAGTTACATCTCCTGCACCAACATCCATTTTGACATTATTTAGTATTGTTTTCTCTAATTGAATAGTTCCATCTACTGCACCTAATTTCAAATCTAGATCAACTGGGTAATCTCTATTTAACATGGATATATCATACTTAGTATCAATATAACCATTAAATACAATACCCGTATCATGTGATTTAAATCTTACATCAAGTACATTATCTTTGATGTCATATTCAAATTTTGGTTGAGATACAAGATTCTCACCAGTTACTTTAAATGGGATATTTCCATTGTCTGAAATATTAAATTCACTAGCTGCAATATCAAAATCATACTTAATATTTTGATAGCCTTTCTCTTCCATAATCTCTACTTTATTCATCTCTGAAATATACTCAGGTTTCTTCAAGAAAGATAGATTAAAATCATTGTATACAAAAGGTATACTAACTATGGTTATACATACTAAAACATCAATAATAAATGCTACGATATAACCATATTTAAAACCTCCTAATACTATTTTAATACCTGCAATTATTATAAATATAGGCCAAAATCTAAAGAAGAAAGACAATATCGTTGTGAATGATATATATCCAAGATTAGCAAAAAGGAATAATAGACCAATTGTAATAAATACAATAGCTGTTGAGAACTTATCTAGGTTATTTTTGTTCATTTTTGTTATTTATAATAATTAAGAAACCAAGAATTATGATAAATACTGGCCAAAATGTTGAGAATACCCAACCTATATTTAACCATGACATAATTCCTAAGTTACTTAATGTAAAATAAA
>CAZJKB010000060.1:0-4421 GCA_964546485.1 uncultured Candidatus Saccharibacteria bacterium
TTTTATGGTGCCGAGGACAGGAGTTGAACCTGCAAGGGATTTCTCCCACATGGTCCTAAACCATGCGTGTCTGCCAATTTCACCACCCCGGCATATTATCTATGCACCTGATTCATCTTTTAGTTCTCCATATATTTTAACATATCCTGTCTCAGTATATGGTGCATTACTTAATGCTTCTTTCTGATTAAATCCTGACTCTATTATATCATCTCTTAAATCACTTAGGGATATCTTAGGAGCAAATCTCTTTACAGATGTTTTTTCAGTAGCTTCTTGCACAACACTTGCTGCTTGAAGTATTGACCCCATCTGTGGTGTATATTCTTCTAATTTTTCTTCGCTTAATTGTATTCTAGATAGTTTTGCTATCTGTTTTAACTCTTCTTTTTTCATTATTTTATTAGTTCAATTAATCTGTTTTTAACCGTATTTGCATCTGTATTTCCCTTTGTCTCTCTCATTACTTGTCCAACTAAGAACATTAATGATGCTTCTTTGCCCGATTTATAGTCATCTACTGCTTTTGTATTATTATTTATTATATTATTAATAACTTGATCTAATTTATCACCATCAAATGTATTTGATAGTGTATCAGATATTAATATACTCAAATCCTTATTATTTTTAATACTATCTATAAATAAGTCTTTTGCTTTGGAAATAGTTATTTTCTTTGAAAGGTAAGTATCCATCAGTATCTTGAAAGAATCAATACTATATTCAAGCTCATACACATAAATTCCTTTCTCATTTGCAATGCTAAACATTACACCTGTTAACCAATTCACTAACTCTTTTGCTATTATTTTAATATCGTAATTCAATGATTTTAATGAATTCAAAAGATTTTCAAAGTATTCTGCTGTCTCTTTATTCTCTGTTATTACTTCACTATCGTATCTATTTAATCCATAATCAGTCATATATTTTGAAATGAGTTGATCTGGTAGTTTAACCAATTGTTCTCTTATTCTCTCTATATCTTGTGGTGTAACTGTAATTACTGGAATATCAGGATCTGGAAAGTATCTATAATCCTGAGCACTCTCTTTGCTTCTTTGAAATTCCGTAATACCTTTTTCTGCATTCCAACCTCTTGTTTGCTGGATTATCTTCTCTCCGTTTTCAATCATTTCAATTAGTCTATTTACCTCATATTCTATTGATTTTTCAACAGCACTTATTGATCCAATATTCTTAACTTCTACTTTAGGATTTAATGTATAGCCTTCATTTGGTAATATCTTTCCATTTTCATATCTCCATGAACCTTTTGTTTGTACTGAAATATTGGGTTCACATCTCATCTGACCTTTTTCCATATCTGCATCAGATATACCTAAATATCTAGCAATCTGTCTTATTTTATTTGCATATAATTTTGCATCTAAAGCATTTCTTATTGTTGGTTTTGTCACTATTTCTATAAGTGGCATTCCCGATTTATTGTAGTCAATTAGGGTATATTCTTCTCCTGTTATTTCTTTGTGATGAGTTGCTTTTGCTACATCTTCCTCTTGATGTATTCTCTCGATATCTATTTTTATATCCTCACCATCTCTATTTACAGTGATATATCCATTTGAACAAATTGGATTATCATACTGACTTATCTGATACCCTTTAGGTAGATCTGGATAGAAATAGTGTTTCCTATCAAATCTCAATGTCTCACTTATTGTACAATTAGTTGCAAGACCAAACAGTATACATAACTCTACAGCTCTTTTGTTTGGCACTGGTAGTGCACCTGGCATTCCCATACATACGGGGCATGTTAATGTATTTGGTTCTTTATGAAAATAATCTGTGGAACACGGACAAAACATCTTACTTTGTGTTTTACTCTGTATATGTATCTCTAAACCAATTATTACATCATATTTATCATTATTCATATCTAATTATATTATCACAAATTATCGTTATTTCAATCACCAAATATTAATTTTTTCTCCTCTTCCTCGACCTCGTGTTCACTTCTTTTTAGTATATAATATGTTCCTCTTCCATTTCCTTTTTGTTGGAGATATCCTAAATCAAGTAGTTCCTTTAGATCTCTAAATGCAGTCATGAAGGTTATTCCCATAAGTTTTACATATTCATTTCTACTTATCTTTTTCTCTACTTGTAAATATTCTATTATTTTAACTTGTCTATCATTTAGTTTATCATCAAGCTTTGAGTATTTACTTACTTTATTATTAAATAGATTAATTAGTTGATTTTCAACATATTGTGCATGCATATACATTGCATATGTAAATAGTTCAATGAAATATGTCATATCCCTTTTACTCTTTGATAGTTTAAATGCTACTTTAAGATCTTCACTTACAGATTCAAGAGCAATAGTAGGGGAGATTAAATCTTTTGGATTATATCCATACTCCTTTAGTATTAAAGAGATTGTTGCAAGTGCTGTTATTTGATTTGCAGCTATATACGGTGCTTTATCGATATATTCAAAGAGTAGAATTGATAGTTGAATGAGCTTATGTATTCTAATCTTACCATTAACAATACTATTGTATATATCAGTAAAGTGTATTTTAGGATTTAGGTTGGGATAGAAATCTCTTAATGAATACCAAGTATCATATACTTCATTGGGCTTTTCCGAAAATGTTCTTAATTTACCTAACTCCCATTCATCAACTATTCTTTTTAGCAATAGTTTATTTACATGTGTACTCAAATCAATTGAGGGCTTTATAAATTTTGAAGAAGAATATATTCTTAGAAAATCATAAAAGCTTCTATAATTAGTAAATATTCTATATTTAGATGATGATACTAATTTCCCTTTTTGTATCTCTAAAGATTTAGTATATCCTATCGGATATGATATAAATTCCCCTAATTTATCAATACTACTTGCAACAGATTTATCGTATATATCTTGATAGTATTGATTAGGTAATAGTATACTATCAATTTTTGATATAGATAATTCAAATTTAATTATATAGTTTAATATATTGTGTGTTATTGTATATCTGTTATCCATAATATTTTCTTAATCAAAAGCTGATGATCGGGATTGAACCGACGACCTACTCTTTACGAAAGAGTTGCTCTACCAACTGAGCTACATCAGCATGTAACATATATGTTACGATATGATATTAACAGAATGAATATTAAATTACAATTGTAATTAATATTATTAATCTATGGAAGTAATTTGAAATCTCTGTGCTGCATCGTAGGCATCAATGAATGCATCAAAACCAGCTAGGTCCCTCATTGCATTTGCATCTGCGCAATATCTACTAATGTGTTCAATATATGCTAATGCTCTTTCTTCATAATAATTTAAATCGTCTTTGTTGTTTTTGTTTAGACTATTAGTTAATACTAGAGTTTCTGCATATGTACCATTACAATAATTAAACATTACATCTAATGAAGGATATCTATGCTTGGCTCTGAGTGAATATTGAATTCTACCACTATGTTGATCTTCTCTACATAGTTGAAATTTAGAGTGGTCTAGTATTATCCAGTTATTCTTTTGCTCTTTTGAAACAGACAGTACTTGGGATTGGTCAAAGTAATTATTAAAAATATCGTCTATAACTTTAGGTTGTTCATCTAGTATAGATAATCTCTCTTCTTTAATTCGATCCATATTATATTTCTAATATATATTGATATACATTCTACACCTATAGTGTTTTATGTTCAATACTAGATATTAATTTCAAATCCTCTTAAATGTTTAATTGGCATTCTAATATTAAAGTCTTCCTCATTTATTGTATTTAAATCCTTATTCATTATGAAATATATATAGATTACTTTCATAAAGAATCCATGAGTAACACATACTATATTTTCATATTGAGAGTTTTGAATATCTTTTATTAATTCTTTTATCCTTTTATCTATATCTTTTATATTTATTACTTTATTTGAATATAGAAAATCTATGATTCTTTTATTTCCTATATCATACCTTCCTAATTCTTTGGCATTCTCGTAGTCAATTTCATTTATATGCTTGCTTAAGTCCCATGTTACTTCTCTTAGATTGTAATTTATTTTTACTGGAATATTTAAAATATATTTCAAATATTGAGCAGTTTGCCTTGCTCTTTGTATTGGGCTAGTAATTATTATGTCGTAAGTTTTAAAATCTTGTAGTTGGTAATTTTCATGAAAGTATTGGTCTATTGTTTCTATATCAATGCTTGGAGAAGATATCCCTTTACTTCTTTTAACTGCATCTCTGTATGGTACTTGCCTCCAATCATCACATTTATAGTGTTGTAGAAATAATATTCTTTTCATATATGTGTTGGATATAAGCGAGAGACGGGACTCGAACCCGCAACCTTCTCCTTGGGAAGGAGACATTCTAACCAATTGAACTACTCTCGCAAATATTTAAAATTATATATCAATTCTTT
>CAZJKB010000061.1:0-4305 GCA_964546485.1 uncultured Candidatus Saccharibacteria bacterium
TGATATAAAAGTATTTATATCTACAGGATTATCAATAGATTGTTCTTCCTTATCTACTTCCTTATCTTTATTATCAACTACAATATTCTCATTTGTATCCTTCTCTTCTTCTTTTACTTCATTAACAATATCAGATTGTTTATCTGTATTATCATTTACATCCGGTGTTTGTATTACAAATTTATACACAAGAAATATAATTATAGAGACGACTACAATACCAAGGAGAATAGGAAAGAAAGAATTCTTTTTATCCATTGTTTAATATTTAAACATATTATTATTAAATAATATCATCTATGATTTACAACAACAAGAAAGTGATATACGATAGTAATATGGAAGATAAAAATATCAATATAACATCTAAAGAATTAGATAATACACCAATAGATAATAATAATGAAAGCAAACAAGATATTGTAAAAACTTTACCAACAAGTAATGAACCAACCACTCAGTTACCTTCAAAAAACAGATTAGATAAATATTTAGATAGTATGCCGTTATGGCAGAGAATTGTAATTGTCACAATACTTTGTGCTCTCATACTCATTATTATATTTTTAGGAGTTTGGATATTTGTATTTCAAAGACCAATATCACCAGCAAGTATTATAGATACATCAAAGGGTTACATAGAGTATGCAGTTACAAATAGCTCTCAGTTATTCAATGTAATATATAAGGATCCTTCACTTCCAAAAACAGAAGTATCACCTTTAAATGGGCTACTTTTCACTAAAGATGAAATGACAAAACTAAAAGAGAAATCCCCTGTTGCTGTTATGATAAATAATCATACTGCCGCAAGACCTCAATCAGGACTATCAAATGCAGATATCATTTATGAAACTGTAGCTGAAAGCGGAATAACAAGATATATGGCAATATTTTGGAGTGAAGCACCAAATAAAGTTGGACCAATTAGAAGTGCAAGACAATACTATCTTGAATGGTTAAGTGAGTATGATCCTATATATATCTATGATGGATGTGCCCAGACAGACGATCCTAGAACAAATGCTTGTGGAAATATTTATACCTATGCAATAAAGAATATGAGAACAATAGGTGCATGGAGAATAAGTGAAAGGGTTGCTCCTCATAATGAATACTCTTCTGTACAGTATGCAGTAGATTATGCAAAAAGAGTGAACTGGGGAGGATTTAGTACAAAGATACAAAGTTTAAAGTTCAAAAGAGATGCTGCAATATCTGATAGAGGAGATAAAACAAAGGTTAGAGTTAAATTCAGAACTGATATTCCAAATGGTGGAATGTATGATACGGAATGGAATTATGACAAATCATTAAATACATATAGTTACAAAGTTGGAGGAAGTGCAAATTATGATATGGAGAATAAAGAACCAATAAGAGCAAAAGTTGTAGTGATTCAAGAAGTAAATATGATAAATGCTAATGATGGAAAAGCAAGAGTAATAATAACTACAATAGGAGAAGGAAAAGCTGTAATACTTCAAGATGGTAAAATAATAGAAGGTAAATGGAAAAAAACGTCAAGAACAGATAGGACCAAATATTATGACAGTAAGGGAAATGAAATAGAACTCAATAGAGGATTACTCTGGATATCAGCGGTTCCCAAAGATTATGGAGAATTTGATATAATAGAGAAGTAATATAATCAAATATAGAATGTTAAAGAATCTTTTTATATCAAAAGTTAGAATAAAACTATTAAAACAGTTTTTAGTATATCCTAATGAAGGACATCATGTGAGAGCACTTGTAAGAATGCTAAACGAGGAAATCAATGCAATAAGAAGAGAATTGCAAAACCTTGAAGAAGCACAAATACTTGTTTCAAAAAAAATGAATAACAAACTAGTATATTCAATTAATCCTACATGCCCTATTCTTTCAGAATTAAAATCTCTAATCTTTAAGGATATGGAGATATCTCAAAAAATCTTTGGGATATTAAATAATGTTGGTAATATTGAATCTATAATCATTACCGAGTCCTTAATGAAAAACACATATAGTAGTGACTTAGATGTTGATATCCTATTCATAGGAGATATAAATATAAATAAACTTAATACTGAAATTAAAAAACTTGAAAAAGAGATAGGTAAAGAGATAAGATATAGCTTACTAACAGGAAAAGATTTAGACTTTGCCAAAAAGAAAAGAGAACCATTTCTACTTAACATAATTCAAAAAGATTATGTTATACTTTATGGTTCTAATAGTATTATGAGTATATAAAAATGAAAAAAATAAATTTTAAAATCGATTTAAAGAAACTCGGATTAGTAGTTCTCTCATCTATAGTTACAGCAATTATTCTTTCTATATACATAATATCTCTTCCTAAAACAGAATTAATATCAGATGTTGTATCGTTTGATTTATCTGTTAATAATGAATTTACAACAAAAAGATATGTATTAACACTTGAAACTGATACATCTGTATCTCAAAATAATGCTCTTAATCAAACAAGAGATGTTATAAGTACAAGATTAAAGAAGGCAGGAGTAAGTGATTTTCATATAAAGATAGACAAAGAAAAGAATGAGATTGAAGTTGTAGTTATAAGCAATAAAGATGTAAATGAACTAGATCAATACATAACTCAAAGGTATTATTTAGAATTTGTAACTAGAAAAGATGGAGTTGATTTTGAAAATAAAGAGGACTTCTTTGTTCTATATAACAAAGAAAACTATAATACAACAGGATATACTAGAGAGAAATTTAGAAATATACATATCACACAATTAAAAACTACAACAGGAGATTTATCATATTTTGCAATATACAAACCATGGGAACATGAGTTAAAGAATTTTGATAATTTCTTTAATCCTCTTGCAGGAAGTACTGCAGGTATTATGATTGATGATTTTGTTTATCCAATAACAATACCAGTATCTTCAATAACAGACCAATATGGAAACATACAGAGACAGCCATTTGCAATAGGAATTGGAGCAGAAAAGAAAGTTGCTGATACTCAAAACATATTATTCAATTCAGGCATTATACCTGTTAAGTATTCAACTACAACAAATGAAATTATTAACAAAAGAGTTGTCGATTTAAATATATTCATAATACTCTCTGTTCCTTTATTTATAATATTATCCTTATTTGTTTTAAACAAGCTATTTATAAAAGATAATCTTGGAATAGCATCATTTATTATCTTATCAACACTACCAATATCTATTTTAGTTATGTACATGAAATTATCAAATACTCCAATCTCTCATATTGAGATATTTTTAATTGCTATGATTGCAATAATCATTAACTACTTATTAACAATATTTACCAGGTATAGATTTATATTTTCATCAATACTATTTGTTACATTCGTTATAGTGTGGTTAACAAGCTATGGATTGATATCTCAAATCTCTATGATTTTAGGAATTATTCTGGTTGTTAATTATATATTACATATATTAATTCCCTATTACTTTAGATTACTTAAAATAGCAGTTAAATAACATGGAATGGATAACAAATATACAACTTAATTATGGATATAAACAATTACTATTATTATCACTTCCATATATAATTGCATTGATAGTAATGGTGTATAAAGCTATAGTACTAGAGAAAAATCCTAAGACATTAATCTTTATACTACCAGTCTTTATCCAAGTTATATTATCTGTTTGTGCATATGCATTTAATAGGATTAATACTCCTTTTTCCTCACTTATAATGGTTTCAATCCCAATGACTCTAATAATTCTCTTACAAATATCTATATATTTTAAATTCCTAACATTAAATAGAATCATGGAAACAAATGAGATAGTATTTAAGAGTATTTCATCCATATTAGTACCATTCATATACCTGTTTTCTATACTAGTAATCAGCTACAGTATATATTTCAGACCATATATAGCAGAATTACTATTTATACTTGCAATATTTTATCTACCATCATTCTCAAACCTATTATTATACAGATTAGCTGTATTGAGTGAAAAAGGAAAATAATGAGAAAAATATATGTAGTTGCAGGTCCAACAGCAACAGGTAAATCATCATATGCGATACAGTTAGCGAAACTACATAATGGAATTATTATTAATGCTGATTCAAGACAGATATACCATGAATTACCCGTTATCACTGCACAACCTCAAGTGGATCATACATATACAAAAAAAGATTTCAATATAAATGGTATTGAGACTCCAATATATACAATAGATGGCATAAATCACCTATTATATTCATATAAATCTATAGAGGACAAATACAATATATATATATATAACCAAGATATAAATAGAATAATTGAAA
>CAZJKB010000062.1:0-4303 GCA_964546485.1 uncultured Candidatus Saccharibacteria bacterium
CCTTTAGACATAATAGATAATATGATATCAGAGAAAATATCTATATATGATGATAATTTTTCAAAATTGACTGTCATAGTATTATTCTTAAATACAAGTGCCTTCATTTTAACTAGATAGTTAAATATCATATAGAATCCTCTAGCATAAACCATAATTGAAGTATCTCTATTTGCTTTATGACAGACATTTATTGCAAATATTAAAAATGCAATAAGTAGTTCATTATATTCTTCTTGAGATATCAAACCATTTAAAAGATGATATTTAGCACTTCTAACTCCAAATATATCTGCATTTAATTCCCTTACTACATCAAAATACTCTCCCAATCTCTTTTCCATTCCCATATACTTAACTGTACCTTCAGCTATTTCATGAAGTACAATTAATCTATAATTGGCATCTGACATAGATGTCTTAGTTCTTTTTACATCAAAATTGTTTACATATTTAAGAAGAGGTTTTAATTCTTTTGTAAATTTTTGTATTAATGAATTATGATATACAACTATCTTAACTCCAAATCTCTTTACATATTCAGGCTCATTTGGAAGATTTGTACTTGATGGCATACTACCTGTTTGCCTTCCTGCAAACATTAATACATCATCTACTCTAAATTTGATAGCATCGGATCGAAGTCTTACTGATACAGAACCTGAAGGTTTTAATATACCCAATTTCTTTACTATATCACTCATCTTACTTACATTTTCAGTCTCTTCAACCCTCATAACTCTTAGTGAATATTGGAATGTCCTTTTAACACCCATAATATTGTCATTATATGATTCAATTGGGCCAAGAAGGATATCTATTTTAGTATTTTTAAATGTTAAGAATACTTCTAATATCTTATCATAATTACCTTTTAACAGATTTTTCTTTACTTCTAACAAATATTTGTTTAAATCCTTATCTTCAGATATCTTACAAACTTGATCTAACAATTGAGCAATATTATTATATTCTCTTTCATACTCTTTATGAAAATCTACAGTATATAGTTTTCTATCTCTTCCTCTTTTAACAATTGTATATGGAGATAGTATCTTTGAATTTTCATTATTAGCTTTGATTAATTCTTCCTTTGATATATCTAAAGGATATAATTTAATAATTTTGTTCTCTGGATCATATTGCTTTAACCATATCTTATGAACTATCTCACCAACCTTTTGTAATTTTACAATTATATCTCTCTCGTTTTTAGTTAATTGACTTAAATCATATTGAAAATGTGTAGATTCTAACATACTAATACTTTTTAATTTATCTTGATGATCCTAAATTTCTTTGTCACAGGACCTAATTGGACAGTTACTGTATCACCTATCTTTGCACCCATCAAAGACTTTCCTATTGGAGATTCATCTGATATCTTTTTATTCAATGGATCAGCCTCTAATGTTGTTACAATTGTATATTCTTCTTTAAAATTATCAAAACCTACAGTTACCTTAGAACCGATCTCAACTACTGTATGTTTTGCATCTTCTTCAAGTACAGAACTATTATTTAGTATTTCCTTTATCTCTATAATTCTCTGTTCTAAATATTCTTTATCTTCAAACACATCTGCAAATGGATAATCATCTTCATCAATTGGTTGCTGTCTAATCATTTCAAGTCTTGAGGCAATATCTTCCCTACCTTTAGTTTCTAAAGTTACCAATTCTTTTTCCAGTTCTTCCTTTTTCTTTAAAGATATTTTATATCTTTTACCAAATATCATTTTTAATATTTATTAACTTAGCCTTGGGCCAGTTTCATACTGCTGATTATTTCATAAAAATTACATGATATCAATATAGAAGGGAATTTAGTATGAGACTACTATTTCAATATATCTGGTCTATTTTTCTTAGTTATTTCAATAGATTTTTCTTTTCTCCATTGTTCAATATTTTTATGATGACCAGAGAGGAGTACTTCTGGTACTTTCATACCCATAAATTCTTCAGGTCTAGTATATTGAGGATACTCTAATAGGCTATTTGAGAATGATTCGTCCTTTGAAGATGATTCATTACCCAAAACACCATCAATTAACCTAATGACTCCATCTAGAAATACTAATGTTGGTAGCTCTCCTCCAGATAGAACATAATCACCAATAGATAATTCAATATCAACATAATTATCAATTATCCTTTGATCAATACCTTCATAATGACCACATATAATTATATAGTGGGATGATTTAGATTTATCAAAATTTTCTAAGTATTTCTGATTTAATACCTTTCCCCTAGGAGAGAAATATATTACTTTCGTATTTTCTTTTTTTAATTTTTGTATTGCTTTGTATATTGGTTCTATTTTCATAACCATACCTGCACCACCACCAAATGGTTTATCATCAACACTTCGATGAACATCATCTGTCCAATCTCTTAGATTATGTACATGAATATCTACTAAATTCTTCTCCTTTGATATTCTAAATATACCTTCTTTAATATATTCTAGTATCTGATTAGGAAATATTGTTATTATATCTATTTTCATATTATTAACCTTTACTAAATCCACTACTTTGTAGATTCCAAAGATGATTGTATATTCCATTTGGCATTTTTATTAAATCTTCATGCCTTCCTTCCTCTACAATCGTTCCTTTATCTACAACATATATCTTATCTACATTTTTAATTGTACTCAATCTATGAGCAATTACAACTGTTGTAGTATCTTTACTCAACTCCCTAAATGCCTTTTGTATTGCAGATTCACTCTCACTATCTAACATACTTGTTGCTTCATCGAAAATAACTACCTTTGGATTTTTAAGAAGAACCCTAGCAATCGCTATTCTCTGCTTCTGTCCACCACTAAGTTTAATTCCTCTCTCACCTACCATTGTATTATATCCATCTGGTAGTGTTAGAATGAAATTATGAATCTGTGCCTTTATTGCTGCTTCATATACCTCATCAAGCCTATTTTTTAACTCCTCTTCATCAGTAGAAAGTGCATATCCAATGTTATATAGAATGGAACGGTTAAATAATACGGGTTCTTGAGGTACAGCACCTATAATCTTATTCACATTCTCTGTACCCATATCTGCCAATGATATATCATCTATTGAAACAACTCCTTTTGTTGGATCATAATATCTCATTATTAATCTAGCAATTGTTGTTTTTCCACCTCCTGATGGTCCAACAAATGCCACAGTTTCTCCAGGATTTATACTAAAATTAATCTCTTTTAATACTGTATGATCACCTTGATAACAGAAGGAAACATCTTTAAATTTTACCAATCCTTGAGGATTCTCAATACTTATTGGATTTCCTGGTTCACTAACTTTTTTATCAGTATCTAATATCTCAAACACATCTGCAATCAAAGGTATATCTTTAAACATATCCCTTAGTTTAAACACGAAACCGACTAAACTATTTGATATCTGTATTGAGTATGTAATTATTACTACAATGGACCCAATATCAAAGTTACTACGATTTAAATAGATATAACCAACAGAGAGAGAAAACATAAAAACTCCAATCAATCTAGTCATGAAATCTATAATCCTAAAAGAGTTTTGATAATCTTGCATTGATACAAAAACTCTATCTAGTAGTTTTTTAATATAATTAATCTCTTGATCCTTTTTTGCAAATAATCGAACAGTCTCATAGTTACCTATTCCATCAACAAATGCAGAATTTCTTGCATACTCATCATTTTTCATAACAACCCTCTTATCTACATTTATTTTTAATAATTTCATGAAGAAAGGTAGAGAAATGATAACAAAGAGGGAGATAATTATAGCGACTTCTTTTGAGATAAAGGAGATTAATACAATAGGGATAACAAATGCTGCAAGAGATTCAAACAACCAATATTCTATATTCCAAAAGTATACTCTAGGGATCCAATCACTATTAATTACTTTAGAGATAAGTTTTCCTGTCTCTTTCTTTGTATGATATTCATAATCCATAGACATAATTTTCGTATATAACTCTGTCATAACATCCTTAACTATTCGAGTATGTAAAAGAGATCGAGGAAAGAAGTTCAGTGGTTCTAGAATAATAGGTATAGCTAATAATCCTGCTATATATAGTAGAGGAAATAAGAAATCACTTCCTGAATTTATAGTATTAATTAAATCTTTAAGAACAAATACTGTAAAATTATTAAAAAAGAGAAATAACAATAATGCTGTAAGAGAAGTAAAATATAAAAATTTATATCTCATTGCATATTTTAATGCACGATAGTAATAATAAAAGAAATCTTTCATAAAATTTTAATTATAAACTCTTTAATAAATTAA
>CAZJKB010000063.1:0-4292 GCA_964546485.1 uncultured Candidatus Saccharibacteria bacterium
ATGAAACAGAAGATAGTGTTAGGGAATATGGTTTAGGATTTAGCAGGATTGATGAAATAGTATTAAATAAGAATACAACATCTAGTGAAACAATATCTAGATTACTAGGATACAGAAATCTAGGATTAATAAATAAAATTAGTCAGATATAGTAGATTCTAAAATAAAATCAACACAATGAGAAATACGCATAATTATAGTGATTCATACTATAAGCCTGAAAAAATAATACATCATGGTGAAACACCACTACAAACACATACGAAGGTAAGAGAAATGATGCAAGTAGTCGCAGAAGATGCAATCTTTAAAACAAAGAAGGCTAATAGAAAGTTTGAAAATTCTAATGATGTAGGCAGATTTGCAATAAACACTACCGATATGGATGATTGGGAAAGAGAGGCACCTAAAAATATATATATATATGCCCAGAAGGAAGTTTTCGAAGCTCACTAGCAGCATTTAGAGATGAAGAAAAGAACATTAAAAGTGTCACAATGCCAGGAGGACTCTACCACTTCTGTAACCACCATACTACTAATTTCGCTCGACTCAAACTCATGAATAAACTTGTTTTAATTGATAATATTCATGTAGTAGAACCAACAGATAAGTCATTTATAGAGATTTTTAGAAAACTTGTTAACGGAAGAACTAACTTATATATTGATTCATCAAAAGATACACAGCTAGTAGAATTGAAAAGAAATCCAAGAGCTAATAATGTTTGGCTACAAGAAATACTCCTCAAAGGTGAACAAATACAGGATAAAGATCTTTATTGGGAAAATCCTAAACTAACTCCTACAGGTATAATAAGTGAAATATCTAAAGCCGTTCCTGATAATCAAATTGGGTTTCTACCATATAACTCAGAAATAAACCTACCCTTAACAATATATCCAAAACAAGTAGTAACTAGAGAACCTGTACCAAGAATACACATCCTTACTACAAAGGGCATTTTATTTATAGAATCTGATTATCCAGAACAATTAGAAGAACTCATCAGCTCACCACTACATATTCAGAGGGTCGTTCAACAATCATTTAACACTTCGGATATATTTAGAAAAATACCAGGGAAAGATCAACAAGCATTCAATTCAGATGAATTTCATAAAAGTGAATCAATCGAATTAGTGACACCTAAAGGTAAATATTCAATCAGGATTAAAAACCTTTCTGAATTTGAAGTTTGTAATTATGAAGATAGTGAATATAAAAATAGGAAAGTAGCAGAAGAATTGATAAATGAAACAATAGATGCATACTTATCTCAGAAATAACATCGCTTTCAATCCTCAATAGTATTAATGTATAATAGATAAGTAAGTTAATAACAAGAATAATGAATAAATATCTAATCATAGAAAAAGAACAAAGAATTCAAATTGAAAAGAAATATACATATGCTATAGAAAGAATATTTGAAGAATTAGATAAGAAGGGAGAGCAATATTCTCTAGTATATTACAAAGATATTGAACTAATATTAAACAATCCTATGGAGATATTAGTAAATGGAGAGAGTATATTAAATTTTACACATATAATATTCAGAGGGCACTCATTAGGAAGCCCTTTAGAGTATGAAACAAAAAGAATTATCATAGACTATATTGAACAACACAATAGTTCAAATAAAGATAGAAACGTGATAATTCAAAACAAAGAAACCGTCAAGTTAATCCCATATTATGATAAAATCTACATAACAATGTTATGTATTCAAAATAATATACCTATAGGTACTACATATTATAGGGCTAATAATTCTAATCTGGTGAAACAAGAGAAGATTTCATACCCATTAATTGCTAAACAATATGCTGGAGTTAATGATTTAAGATTAATAGATGGAAAAGAAAAAGTTAAAAAGAATGTATACCTATTAAACTCACCAGATGATTTTAATCAAGAACATCTAAAAGATAAAGATTTAAATGAATATATATTACAAGAATTCATAGATAGTGGTGAAGATATGAGAATATTTGTATCCAAGGGAAATGTAGTTAGCGGTTTTATCCGAAAAGCAACAGAAGGATTTATGACTGTTAATAAAGGAGAATATACATATATAGACTTTAGTGAAACAAAGAATAATGATATAAAAGAGCTTGCACAGAGAGTTGCAAAAGTATTCAAAGCAGATTTCATCGCAGTAGATTTAATGAGAAAAACTACAGGAGAATTAGTATTAATAGAAATTAGTCTAAACCCAGGATTTAAAGCATTTGAAACTAAAACAGAAGGTATTGGTACTGAAACAAATATAGCAAAAGTAATAATTGAATCATTCTAAATAATCTATAGGGATATTATATCTTTTTGCAAATTTAATTGAATGATTTACACCCCTACTCATCTGACGACTAATTACTAAAAGTTTTTTTGAAACTAATACCATTAATCGATCTCTAATAATAAAATTACTTTTATATATATTTGATTTGATCCCAAATGGTGAAACAACAAGTCCATTATTATTTAGTATTCTTCGAGCTAAATTAGAATTACTTTTAGGATAAATATTATCAATACCTGATGGTAATACTGCTATTGTTTTTCCACTATTATCTAATACTGTTTGATGCACCATAGTATCTCCACCTAGTGCTAAACCACTTATGATACAGAAATTATTACATATTAATTTAATAATTTCTTGTTCTACAATCATCGCATCTACCCCAGATATATCCCTACTACCAATAATACATATCTTTCTATACTCATCATTTAATAGAGATGTATTACCTTTTAAATATAAAACCCCTATTTCAAATGGATTCTTAATTAAACATATATCAATGCAATTACAATTATTAATATAACTATCAACAATATCTAAATAATCAAGGATTTGTTGCCTTGAAAACAATTCAAACATATAATATTTATTAATCTCCTCATAAATACTATCTACACTATATACTAAATTATTGCATAAGTATTTTAGAAGAGGTTTTCTTTTCAAACCAAGCTTTGATAGTAATAAATAGCATTGAACATATGAAAGCATACACTATTATAGGTATTGAATTATTTATTTTAATATACCTAACTTCTTAAAATGCGAATTATATGTATCTATATCATAAATATATTGTGGCATAGGTATTAACCCATCATCAACCCAAGAGATCTGCTTAAAACTAATTTTACCTGCATATAATTTTTTATATAGTGAAGGATTATTCTCAATCTTTTTTCTAACCATTCTAAATCCCCTGAAATATGAAGCATCCTTAGCATATATACCTGGAATAGAAGTATCTGAAAGACCTCTTTTAACCCTTAATGTTAGATTAAATGCTGTATTCTTTGATACAAAACCCCTTAATACAGTATATAACTGTCTGAATGAAAGATTTTTACCTATATATATTGCATAAACTAAAAGAGCCTTTTGTCTTAATGTACTGAAATCCATCAAACCACTAATCTCTTCGTTATATGAAGCTAATCCTTCCTCAATATCATGATAACCTGCATTATTTGACTTAGTAAGGGCAGGAATGCCACTTAAAAGGCCGTTATACCATCTTAATACATGAGTACCTATTTCATGGACAATTGTCTTTCTAAGCCTAAATGCACTCTTACTTACTTGATCTGAACCTAAAACTATCTCCTTATCCTTTACACCTACTCTAATATTCTTACTCAAATTCTTTTTTGAAATTATTACATTCCAATCATTTAATTGATACAAATCTAAGAAATATTTCATAATATCAATTACATCATTTGTTGATAATTTTTTACTTCCTTTAAGTCTTTCATTATCAATAACATTATATTTACTAACATTACCTTTAATAACTAATGTTGCATTTTGAAATAGTTTAGGACTAACACTTCCATATCTCTCTTCAGAAAACTTTGTTACCATCTCGTTATTCCCTACTGACTGATAGAGATTATGAACCAATTCTTTTGATTTTATCAATTCTAAATAAAAGTCAGAAATTCTAGGATCTACATCATCAATATAATCTAATTCTTCTAAACTTTGGAATATCTCCCTATTTCTATTTTTTAATAATGTATATTTAAATTGAGGATTATATGTTTCACTATCAAAGAATTTCTTCTTCTCTTCCTCAAGATTTATTGGTGTAAATGAGTATGTAATAGGTGTTCGAACATCAGATAGGATATTACTAACCTCATCTAAACTCATACCCTTCTTTTTTCTTTTATTAAAAATAAACATAGTTAATTATACAATATAATTATGAAATAGTTATTAAATATATTAGTTATACCGATGCTCTGATTTA
>CAZJKB010000064.1:0-4186 GCA_964546485.1 uncultured Candidatus Saccharibacteria bacterium
GAAAAAATCTTAATGAAGAATTCAGAAAAAAATATAGAGAGATAGATGTATTAATTATTGATGATATTCAATTTATTGAAACATATGCAAAGACACAAGAAGAGGTATTTAATACATTTAATACACTATATCAAGCCAATAAACAGATAATCATAGCAGCTGATAGACCTCCTAAAGAGATAAAGAATATAGCAGATAGATTACGATCTAGATTTGAAGGAGGAATGGTTGCGGATATAAAATCTCCTGATTTTGAAACAAGAATGGCAATTCTAAATCAAATAATAAATGATAAAGGGGTACAGGTTGATAGAGATATACTACATCTCATTGCTCAAAGTATAGAGAACAATGTTAGAGAATTAGAAGGGGCTGCAATAAAGATAATATCTATGTCTAAGTTTGGTAATACACCAAGTATAGAAGAGGTTGCAAGGATACTAGAAGTTGATATTGAAAGTAAGAGAAAAAAGATAAAACCTGAGAAAATACTTGAAGTTGTTTGTGAAGTATTCGATGTAAAACCAAAAGAGATAAAAGGGCAAGGTAGAAGTTCATATATTGCTCTAACTAGACAAGTAATAATGTATCTACTTAGAAGTGAATTAAATCTTCAACTAGAAAAGATAGCACTTGTCGTTAATAGAAAAGACCATACAACTGTTATTCATGCTTGTGAAAAAATAGAAAAACTACTTGAAAAAGATAGTAATCTAAAGGAAAGAATAGATAAATGTAAACATCTATTTGCATAGTGGATAACCTGTGGATAAGTTACAAGAATTAATTAATTATCCATTAAAATTTTTCATTTATATATAAAGATATTTAATAAAAAGATAATTAAATAAAGGATTTCTTTTCCACAGAATACTTAATAATACTACACAATCTTTCTACATAATTACTCACATACAAGAGGGTTTGAAAATATTAGAATAAAAAGATCTTTACGAATTAATAACACTTTAATTATCCACATGCTAAGATATGTTAAAAGATCTTATTAGTAAATAGCTTTATAAGAGTAGTGAGATTCACTATCAACAATATACACATTACTACTATAACTACTACTTAATATATATATAATAGATAGTAAAGAATTAAAGATAATAGATCTTAAATCTTTACCTATTTATGTGAATGTATTATACTAAAATATGCCCAGATTAATTTTATATTAAAGTATTTAAATGCAATTTTCATGTAACCAAGATACATTCTCTAAATATTTAAATATTGTTAGTAGAATAGTAAATTCAAAACCTGGACTACCTATTCTTAATAATGTATTAGTTAGTGCAAGTAAGAGTAAAGTTAAACTCATAGCTACTGATTTGGAAATTGGTATTAATACTTGGATTGGGGCTGAGGTACAAGGAGAAGGTACTGTAACTATTCCCGCTAAGCATCTTGCTGAATATATCAACTCTATCCCTTCTGAGAAAGTAGATGTTGTGTTAAAGAATAATGTGTTATCAGTAAGTACAGTAAATAATAATGCAGATTTTCATACTATGCCTTCGGATGATTTTCCTAATGTTGTTACTGTTGATGGTGAAAGTAGTTTACTTGAAATGAAAGCTACAGAATTAGTTAAGGCTATTAATAGAGTTGCTTTTGCAGCTGCTAGTGATGATGTTAAACCTGTTTTAACAGGTATTAGAATTGAGATAGATAAAAGTACTATTTCTTTTGTAGCTGCTGATGGTTTGAGATTATCAAAACAGACTTTAAAAATTAAACAGGGTGTAGATGAACCTGTTAATCTTTTAGTACCAGTTAAGGCTATGCAGGAACTCTCTCATGTAGTAAATGAGATGTCTGAGGATAAGGATGATATGGTTTCAATTTTCTTAATAGAAGATAGGAATCAAATAGTTTTTAGATTTAAGGATATTGATTTGGTTTCAAGATTAATTGATGGGCAGTATCCTGAGTATAGAGCTATTATTCCTACAGGATATAAAACAAAGAGTGTTGTTTCTAAATCTGATATGAGTAATTCACTTAAGGTTACAAATATTATTGCAAGAAGTGTCTTAGGTAATAAGGTTATACTTGATGTTAAAGATAACTCAATTACACTATCTGCTTCTCAGAATGATGTTGGAAGTAATACTAGTGTCTTTAGTGCAAATATTGAAGGAGAAGATTTAAAGATTGCTTTTAGTGCTAGATTTCTTAATGATATGTTAAACAATATAGGTGGAGATACTATTGTCTTTGAAGCAACTGAACCTGTAAAACCAGGAGTCTTTAAAATAGAAGGAGATGATGACTTTATACATCTCATTATGCCAATGATGCTTTAGTTATTTGTTTATCTTATAACCAAATCCATGTAGTGTTTTTATATATCCTCTTTTAGGTAGTTTATCTCTTAGTCTTTTTACATGTACATCTATCGTATTTGATCCTGTTATTCTTCTGTAGTCCCATACATGATCGAGTAATTCTATTCTACTTATTGACCTATTGGGATTTTTAATCATATATTCCAGTAATTCATATTCTTTTCTTCTCAATTTTACTTCCTTATTATTAATCTTTACACTCTTATTTCCTGTATCTAGTTCTATATTTCTTAATCTTATTATTGATTCTTCATCCTCATCTTTTCTCATGAATCTATTTATTCTTGCCATTAGTTCCTCTATTGGAAAAGGATATTCTATTACATCGTTTGCTTTGTGATTAAGAAATTCTACCTTTTCTTTCCATGTTCCCTTTGATGATATTCCTATAACTACTAACTTGATATTCTGTTTTTTTATATTCTTTAAAATAGATATTGAATCTATTTCTAAATTAATATTCATGAGTATAAATGAGTATTTATTCTCCTTGATATCACTATAGTCAATATCAAGTGATCTACATATCTTTGTTCTAAAATTTCTAGATTCTAGTATTGAACTGAGTATTTTCCCTGTACTATTTGAATCTTCTATTATTAATACATTCATTATATATTCTGTTATAATTTAATGTATTTATTTTCTTTTATTTAAAAACGAGAATATAGTCTTATAGAAGGGGATTTATGAAATATTTTATTATTCAAATTATTATCTTTATAATTACAGTAATATTACTGCAATATTTAATGTCTCTAAGCCACTTTTCACCTTATATGTTAGATGGGAATTTTAATGGATATAATATTGGAATTACTCTTCTATTAATATTCTTTCTCATTCAATCTATCCTTTCTACTATTATTTTTCTTGCTCAAAAATTTACTGCTTATGGACTTAAAGAATTTCCTAATCCTAGACTTTCTATTACATGGTCTTCTATTTCTTCTATTATAGTTATTGTTTCTATTGTTTTTAATATTTATGGAGTATTAGATTTCATATATTCCTTCTTACTTCTCTCTCTATCCTTTACCATTATATATGTGATATTATCTTTATATGGGAAAAAAGAAAAATGAACTAAAAGAACTGATTGATTTTATGTCAGGAGAGAAAGAATTAAGAGAGAAAGAAGAAAAACTTCTGAAGTTAAAAGAGAGTGCAAAAAAGAAACAAAAAGCTTTAGAAAGAGAAAAGATTGAGAAAGGGGAAAAGGTTCTTGATAGTGAATTTGAAGAAGAAAAGGTTGTTCAAAACATTAAACTATATTCTTGGGATGCTCCTATTAGATTTAGATATCCATTTAATCCTAAGACATTTATAATTATTGTTTCTCTAGCATTATTATTTATTATATATTTAGTAATACTAGGTAATTATGGATTGATGTCTGCAATAGTTGCTCTATTATTCTTTGTTTATATAACAGGTACTATAGAACCATATAGTATTACTCATACTATTACACAAAGAGGTGTTGATACTGTTGGTAGGCTTTATGAATGGTTTCTTCTTGAGTCTTTTTGGTTTACAAAGAAAGATAATCAGTATCTATTAGTTATTGATACTAAATTAAGAAATCCAAAGAGATTATTATTACTATTATCACAAGAAGAAATTAAAGTATTATTTACTATATTACAAGATAAGCTTGTGTATAAAGATATAAAGAAACAGAGTTGGTTAGAGAAGCAGAATTATGGAGAGTATATTAGTCTTGAAGATGTAGTATAGAATATTTCCCCAAGTGTTATAATATCCTATGTTGGAGAGGTGCCTGAGTGGTTGAAAGGGGTACTCTCGAAAAGTATTATCCTAGA
>CAZJKB010000065.1:0-4148 GCA_964546485.1 uncultured Candidatus Saccharibacteria bacterium
ACTCTCTTTATTTATTTTCTTTACTACATCGTTATTTACATCATTTATATTAAATAATAATGTAGTATATATATCTTGTTTTAATCTCTTTGATTCTCTTAATATATCAACAATCTCTTTAGGAGAGATATTAAGAAAGGGAATAGATAATAGATTAAAGAATGAACTATCATCAGTATAATCAGCAACAAGTCTTAAATATGATATTAATTGCTTAATACTAGATACACTATATAGATCCCTATTTCCTCCAAATTTGTATGGGATACTGTAATATTTGAAATTATTTATCAATTCACTACTATGACTATTAGCTCTAACTAATACAGCAATATCACTATATGTATATCTTTTTTCCTCCTCGACCAACCTCTTTATCTCTTTGACTATCTCTTCACATTCTTGATTTTCATACTTAGTTATTATTGTTTTAACAATATCTTCACCTATATCCTTAAACTCACCCTTAGCTACCAATCTTTTATCTATACTTTCTGTAACCTCCAACCTATTGGGATTATTATTCCCAATCAACTTATATGCAGCATCTAATATCTCTTGTCTAGATCTATAATTTTCATTTAAAACAACTTTTTTAACCGTAGGATATATAGTTCTAAATTGTATAATATTTGAGATAGCAGCTCCTCTAAATTTATATATTGCTTGATCATCATCTCCTACAACAGTAATATTTGCTAATTTCTTTTCACCCTTTTTAGCTCTCTCCTGATCTTTACCCAGAGCAATCATATTAACTAAAATATTTTGAGTATAGTTTGTATCCTGATATTCATCTACCAATATATATTTATACTTCTCATGATATTTTTTTAATATATTAGGTTTCTTTCTAAATAGTTCTATTAGTATTGATATTAAATCACTGAAATCTAATCTAGATTCTTTCTTCTTTAGTTCACTAAACTCTTTATACACAATACTTAATTCTTTAGATTCTTCATAATATGCTCCCTGCTCTTCTGTATTAATAGGAAGAGATTCTACATATTTAGTATAGTCATCAACACTTACATCTTCATCCTGTAATCTGCTATAGAATTTTAGAATTTCATCTATGAATTTTGTTGGATTACCTAAAGGTCTAAATCTATCTAAAGAGAAATTAAATATATTCTTTCTAAAAAATACATAACTGTCAGAACTAGTCATTAATGTGTAGTTTGGATCAAGACCAAGATATAGGCATTCTTGTCTTAATATCCTATCTGCAAATGAGTGAAATGTAGATACTTCTATTTCTGTAAAACCATAAGGAAGAGATACATCTAATCTCTCTTTCATCTCTTTTGCAGATTTTTCAGTAAAAGTTAAAGCTAGTATCTCATCTGGTAGAGCCCAACCTTTCTCAATTATATTCTTTATTCTATTTATCAATACAGCAGTTTTACCTGTACCAGCTCCTGCTATTATTAACAATGGTCCTTGTTTATGATTAACAGCTTCTAATTGAGATTTATTTAACTTCATAATTTATTATATCATCAAATAATATTTACCGAAGATATCTTCACTAGATTTAATATTGCTTAATATCTAGAATATCACATGCAAATAATAGAGGATATAAATAAATATAGACAACATGAACACAGAAAAACTGCTAGTGAAATATTAAAAACAAAATGGATATATGTTAAATTGGGAGATTATACAAACCCCATTCTTAACATGGAGCTTATTCAGCATCAGCAAGGTCAATGGCCTCCACTTTATCCACAAAGAGCAGATTACCACGAACTTGATATTGAAAGACATCAAATAAGGGCATTTCAAATAATGAGAACTCTATTATTAAACGAAAATCTGAATATTAATTTAGAAATACCAGATAACACCTATTATCAAGAATTAGTTACTGCTGCAAAAAAGGTAATAGATAATACTGAAATATCAGAAGAACAAATAAATGCTCTATTTCTGTGGGCAAGATATCATGATGAAGGTAAATATAAAGAAACAGAACTACACCCAGCAACACAGATCAATGAAGAAAGAAGAGTTCAAGGAGAGAAATTACAAGGATCTAACAAGCTAACTAAGTTCAAAAATCCCAACAGTGATACAAATGAAACAGATAGTGAACAACTCACAATACAGTTCTTTAGGGAACTAAAGAATGCAAAATTCATATCAGTAAGTACATATAATTTATTAGAAGAGTTACATAAAAGATATGAGGTTGTATACAAAAATATAAAGCTCGATTATATACAAACAGAACATAGTGAAATAATCAAAGAAGATAGATTAGCAATACTTTTAGTCATAGTTGATCAACTTTCCAAAAGCGTTACCAGAGTAACATATGAACAAGAATTACAAATTAGGAATATTTTAAATTTATACTATCACAATAATGAATCAAAATAACATCAGAGAATTAATAATCAATGAATATAATGAGACACCTCAAAATATAGTCAAACTTAATAATGCATTAACTACACATGCATACAGGGTTAAACTAAAAAACAATGAAATTATAGTAAAGGTTGCTTATGATAAAAATGATATAGAAGAAGGAAAAGGAGATAAAGAAAACTATGTTCTTAAATTAATAAAAGAAATTGCACCACAAATACCAACACCAATCGTAAATAAATATTTTCCGACATATAATGGATTCCCCGGCTATATTATTATCCTAGATACCCTACCTGGTAAAACACTAGAAGTAAACGATTTTATAAAAATTGGTATCAAAGAAAAAAATCTAAATAAACTTACAGAATATATGCATGAATATCATAAGTATTCACAGGAACTGATAACCGATTTTGCACAGTTTAGGAATAAAACATTCAAAGAGTATATAGAAAAATATAAATCAAAATTTGCAAAAACAACAGAGGGAGAACTCTTAATAAAACTAAACTTAATAGATAATGTATATGAATATTTTAAAAACCATAAAAAGATACTTATACATAGAGATATTAAATTTAATAATCTATTAATAGATAAAGGAGAAATCTCTGGAATAATTGACTGGGAAGGAGCATTTATAGCTCCACTTGCATTTGAATTCGCACATATATCGACACTTGCTCCAAAATATGGCTTTTCAAAATGGTCCAATGAACTGATCAAGACTTACTCGAAAAAATATTCTATTCCAGAATTAGAATTTGAAGTTAAAATAGCCGAATTATTCTGCTATTTCAGATGGTATAGTAGAACATTTAATCATATGTCAAAGGAAAATGATTTATGCATAGAGACAGGAGAATATGAAATTGATTTCTATAAAAGAAAGATACTTGAATGGAATGAAATATAGTATAATTCAGATATGAAAGCTACATATAAGCCAGATTTTACAGAAATTCAAAAATACATAATTACAAAATTAATTACTAATCCCGAATTAAAGTACTCTGAAATTCTAGATGCAAGTTTTGAGAGTGATCTATTTAACTACCATCTCCAACAGTTAGTAATGAAAGGGATTGTAGTCAAAAAAGAAAGTATATATTCACTCTCAGAAAAAGGAATGAAAATAACTGCAAATATGGATGTACAAGGTAATATTATTCCCTTATTCAGAGTGTCTGTTGCTTTAATTACATTATCAAAAATAGATAATAGAGATATGATTCTTCTACAAAAAAGATTAAGACAACCATATCTAAATGATATAACCTCAATAGCAGGCAAGGTACACCAAGGAGAGCTTATCGAAAATGCAGCATCAAGAAAGCTCAAGGAAGAATCTGGATTAATTGCCACATACAGATTAATAGGAATCCATAGAAAAATGAGATACTCAGTCAAACAAGAATTACTTGAAGATATAATTTTCCATATATGTGTAACTAATGAAACAAAAGGTCAACTCATATTAAAAAATGAATATGGAGAAAACTTCTGGGATACAATAGATAGTGCAATAGAGTATGAATCAAAGAATAAGGGTGCAAGTGATATAGATATTGATATTCTAAAGAAAGTTCAAAATAGTAAAATATTAGACATTCCTTTCTTTTATATTGAAGATAAAATGGTAATTAAAGAATTTAATTAAAACTTCCACTTACCCCTTCTCCATATTAAACTTATGTTTAACATGAAGAGTAGAATAGAAATAATATTTAGATACGAATAATACTCCTCAACTTCTCCAC
>CAZJKB010000066.1:0-4052 GCA_964546485.1 uncultured Candidatus Saccharibacteria bacterium
TAATTTGTTGATGAAATCCCTCAATCATATTAGTTGTAACTGGTGCATTTCTAATACCTGTAAATGCTAATAGCTCTTCTTTTCTCCTAGATATTCTAACTAATATATTTGTACATACTGGATCTTTAATGTAATAAAGCAAACTACGATGTAACATCTTGTCGAAATCAACCTCATTCCTTTTGAGACTAAATATATCCTCTAATTCTCGCATAAATCTTCTGTAGGTTGGATCTGATCGTACCTTCAGTTCTTTTCTGATCCCTTCCTTTAAATGGTTGTAACACATCTGTATTTTAACATTTGGAAACTTCCTCTTTGCATATTTCTTTAGATTCTCATTGTCATCACAGACTATGTAATCTGGATAACTGTTTAGTATCCTAAATGTCTCAAAGAATACTCCCCAACCTTGTTCTGATTCTCCTTTCGCAAAGGTAATAACTGGAAAATCATGTCGGAAATAGTCAACTCCCCAAAGCATAACTATACCTCTTTTAAATCCTCTCACATTTATGTAGGTACCATCGAACTCAAATACCCTAGAAAACCTTGTGCAATACTTAAAGGTAAACTTGTTGTTGTCTGGTAATTTCTCTAATTCTTGCTTAATTAATCTGTATACTTGTGATTTTGATATCCCTGTATGCCTTGAAATATCTCTACATGATAACCCATCTAAGTGATAGTTCATTAGTTGTTTGCTGTTTAGAAAATGTGTATTAACACTAAAATACTTCTCACATTGCTTGCAGTAGTAAGTTATTGTTGTTTTCCTTTGTCTTTTACGAATCGCATTCTTAGTGCTGAAACAATATTTGCACTTGTACTTTTTCGATTGCATATGCCCCATATATACTTAATTTATGGCTTAACAATACCATAACTTGCCTTTTCTAGGTGACATTCCTGGGACACCGCCTTACAATTATGGGTAGAAAAAGTACATCAAATTTATATAAAGCACTTCAAAGCTATCGTTTTACTATTGTAGAACTTCAAAACATTATTGGCGTTGATTATTCTTGGGAAACAAAGATAGCTCAAGCAGGTTTTGTATTTGATGAATATACAGGTCATTATTATTTCTCTGATTTATATATTGAAAAATTGATTAGAGAGATGCCCTTCGTAAATTCTTTTTTTGATACGAAACATGAAGAAAAAAGTATATTTAGTCCTAATAATGTTCTAGTTTTTTTTGCAATTTCTGGGGGATTAGATAAACATCTTAAATCAAATGATATTGAAGGTTCAATTGTGGCTAAATTCTGTCAAGAATATCATAGTCATTTATTAGTAAATGCAGGTTGTAGGGATGATTTTGCTTCTGATTGGAATAGAGAGGCAGGAATATTAATTGGATTAGATACTCAATTTACCCCTGAAAGAACTCATGCTTTTGATATATCAACTAAGGGAATAGATGTTTTATTCAATAAGATTTCTCAAGTAACAGGAATTAAATATCCAACAGAAGGTATAAAACAAGAATACGAAAAGTATAGAGAAGAGCACAATACAGGTGAGAATTTATTGCGAAATGTATAATCTTTAGAACTCTGTTTATGAATTTTATAAATAAAAAGATTGTGGATATTGGTTTTATTCCTTTCGAAAATGTTAAAACCAATAATGAATCGGAACAAAAAGGAGTTATTACACTAGAACCAGACTTAGATAATAATGCTGGAGTTCTTGTTGTTCTTTTCTATGATACCCCTACTCTTGCTCAATATACTCCAGATTCTAGTTTAAGATTTCTTGTACTAAGGAATTCTGAGTACGATAGAGATTTAGGGATATTAGAAGAGTATATAAGTGGAAAAAAGAGTGCCGAAGAACTTCCTCCATATTTAAGAGACTTTAGTCAAGATATTCTTCCTTCTATTGCAATGAGAATGTTAAAACCTAGATATAAAGAAGAGAGTTCTGAAGGTTTGCCTAAGGGTGTAAATGGAAAAGAGATTAGAGAGTATTATGAAAAAAATCTTATAGATCCTGAATCTATGAAGGAGTTGGCTTCAAATAATTTACCTAAGGGTTATTTAAAGTAGCTTTCATTGTATCAATAAAATCATTTATCTATACAGTTCATAATTATTTAATCTTCTTCATATATAATTTATGTATGAAGAAAAATATAAATGTGAAAAATATAACTATATCTTTATTTGAAAAAGAAAAGTTAGACTATATTTCTCTTACTGATATTGCTAAGTATAAGAATGCAGAATTCCCAGCAGATGTTGTAAAGAATTGGATGAGAAATAGATTTACAATTGAGTTTCTTGGCCTATGAGAGTCAATAAATAACCCATCTTTTAAACTGGTCGAATTCGACCAGTTTAAAAATAATGCAGGAAGCAATAGTTTTGTTTTATCACCTCAAAAGTGGATTGAAACAACGAAAGCAGTTGGTCTTATCTCTAAATCAGGTAAAGGAGGTGGAACATTTGCTCATAAAGATATTGCATTTGAATTTGCATCTTGGATATCACCAGAGTTTAAACTATATTTAATAAAGGAATTTCAGAGATTAAAAGAGGAAGAGAATATTAGATTAACATCTGGGTGGGATGATAAAAGATTGCTTACTAAAATAAATTATAGAATACATACAGATGCTATAAAGGAGAATTTAATTCCCCCTGTTATTTCAAAAGAAGTTATTGAAACAATATATTCATCTGTAGTTGATGTTTTAAATGTGGCACTATTGGGTATGATAGCAAAAGAATTGACAGCAAAATATTCAAACATGAAAGGAAATATTCGAGACTACTCTAATATTATACAATTAATATGTCTTGCTAACTTAGAATCTCTTAATGCAGAATTTATTAGACAAGGTATTAGTCAAAGAGATAGATTAGTTAAATTAAATGAAATAGCTATTATACAGATGAAATCATTAATTAAGGATAGAGGGATTAGGAAATTAGAGAGGAAGGAGTGAACAAAAAGGTTTTTGTTTATTGGATTTATAGTCCTATTATTAATATCATGATTTACATAAATTAATCTTTATAGCTAATCCTATAGTGTTGACTGCAACTATTAAGTTGCTGTATAATGTATAAGTAAATTATTATACTAAGAGCATGAAATTCATAGTTAAAGGTTATCCAAAAAATAGAGAATTTGAAATTATTGATACAAAGAAAGGTAAAGTGAAAGTTTCTGATGGCTTGACAAATTCTAGATGGGTTCCACCATGTGATATTGCTGAGGTTCATGATTTGGCTGAAGGTATTCATAGAAATGCAAAAATGACAAAGGATAATGATCTTTTCTCACTACGAAAGAACTATTTCAAAAATGAATTGAATGATGTTGATCTAATGCTTGCATATCTTGATAGAGGTATGCCAGGATGGTTAACTTCGATGGCAATCGGATATTCTGAAGAGGATTTCAATTATCTTTACAGAGAATCTCAATCTCATCAATCATATAATGGCGGATTCTCTCCAAGAACAAAGTTAATGAATATTCAAATACAAATCGCTACAAGATTGCCATTGTCTGTTGTGAATAGTGAACCTCAAACAGGTTATGGAAGTGAATCAGTTATTGCTCAGTGGATAAAGCATGATTTTAATCCAGAACTCGATCATGTAAACATAAGAAGAATGGAGTCTGAACAAATATCAGATGATTTATATGTAATTAGACACTTTACAGATGTTAGCAATCTTGGTGAACTTGATGGAGAGCTTACAAGGATTAGTGTTTATACAAGGCAATCAGGTAATTCAAACGGATGGAGAGGTTATGATGTCGTGAGAAAACCGAAATCTAATGGGGACTTTGAATGGAAGACAGAGTTATTTGAATATAACGGTCAACCGTATTTAAATGGTGCTCAACAACTAATGGGTTTTGCTGAATCACAAATAGAATGTTTAAAGGGAGAATAATTTAGATTAAACTATTTAAATATCTAATAGCCTCTATCTCTGTTTCCCATGTATTATGTATATTTAATTCTTCGAAAGTAAATAGTTTAGTTTTAAGAGGAGATGTATTTAATATATTATTTACTATAT
>CAZJKB010000067.1:0-4042 GCA_964546485.1 uncultured Candidatus Saccharibacteria bacterium
CATTACTACTATTATTAATCCTTTTCTTTATATACAAAAGAAGAAGAGAAGAAGAGTAATTGTATTTTAATAGAATATCTATTATATTAAATATAGTTATGTTAATTGATATACTGCCAAATTGTTAGATTTATTTATACCTTCAAAATCAAATAATTATAAACCTCATTTATTAAATAATATCGCATTAGTTATCTATACACTTATTCTTTTTGTTACCAATGTACTAGGAAATACAATATTAGCTTCCGATGTATTAGCGAGTTCTATAACTACAAAAAATATTATTGAATTAACTAATGTTGAACGAGCTAAATATGGATATGCCCCTTTGAGTGGAAATAATGCCCTAAATACTGCAGCAATGATGAAAGCTAATAATATGTTCAAAGAACAGTATTGGGATCATTTTGGACCCAATGGAGAGACTCCATGGCAGTTTATTAAAGCCTCTGGATACTCATATGTATATGCAGGAGAAAATCTTGCAAAAGGATTTAAAACATCAGAAGGTGTTGTACAAGCATGGATGGCAAGCCCCACACATAAAGATAATGTGTTGAGTCCAAATTATAATGAAATTGGTGTGGCTGTTGTTTCTGGTAATCTTAAAGGAGAAAATGTAATTCTTGTTGTACAAATGTTTGGTAATTTAACAAAGAATACTGTACAACCAGTTAAAGTTGAGACAGTGAATAAGGATATCAAATTAAAAATTACATCTCCCAAACAAGGAGATATTTTAAATAATGCAGTATTTGATATTAAAGGAACAATTGATAGTACAAGTGATTATGATTTAAAGATAATTGATAATGGAAAGGATGTAGGTAATGTTAAAGGAAGTTCTAAGGATTGGACATATGACAAACAATCTGATTGGACAGAAGGAGAGCATAAGGTCGAAGCAAAGATAAATAGTAATGCAACATCAGTGAGTTTTTCTGTAGATACAACTGCCCCATCTATTATGGATAACTCACTGAGTGTTACAAAAGTTGATGATAGGTATAAGATCTCTGTATTATTTGATGATTTAGAAACTGAAGCATCAATTGTTTCTGGTATAAATGGATTACCATTAACTCTCATAGATGGGTATTACACAGTTGAAGTAATGGCAAGTCAAATAGAAGGAGATGTAATTCTCATGTTAAATGATAAGGTTGGAAATAGTAAAGAAGTAAATATCTCAGAATATTTTAATGAAAAAACAACAGACAATACTGGTTGGGTGTTGGGTTTGGGTACTCTAGGTATTCAAGATGGAATTAATAGATTCTTAGTAGGCTTTATTTTTGTCCTACTGTTAGTAGAAGTTATATATCTGATTAGGTTAAGAAGACTTAAGAGTAATGGGAACAGTCTATTTACAATAGGCATGTGGTGGGGATTACTTGCATTTGGAGTATTTTATGGTTATTCAGGAATAATTAGTTAAAACTATGATAGGAATTAAAAATATATCAAAATATAAAAGAGAATTTGTATACTCATCATTTCTGTTTCTAATATTTGAATTACTTGCAGCAAGAGATATAACATATAACCCATTACTATATATATTAACAAGTGTTGCAGGGCTTGTATTAGTTACCTTTTGGATTATGGTTATACATATAAAAAATGGAAGCAAAAAAGTATCTAGATGGTCAGATGTATTATTAAAAGTATCATTTAAAGATAAGTTTTATGCAAATATATTACTTCCGATTATCTTCTATATCTCTATTTGTATATTTATATTTTTTGATATCTCTATATATCTTAATCAGATAGTCATAGTGCTATCAGTATATCTTTTATCATTTTTAATCGTAACTATAAAAAAGAGTTATGAGAAGGTATTTAGTGTAAATAAAGGGATTAGAGTATTACAAGATTTTATTAATTTAATAATATACTTTCTCTTTATCTCTGCAATATTTAGAACATCATTAAATGAATTAGTATTATACATTCTTATAGTTTTAGGCCTTATATATGTATTAAGTTATATGTTAATTTCTAGAAGAAGATTAGACTATACTAATTTTTTTATCACTCTAGTAATTAGTGTATTAATTCTTAGTTTTGTAATATATTTAAAACAATTTGTATTCTTAAGCATTCCCAATACTTCAACAGTTCTTTTGTATACAGTCGTTACAATTTGGCATACAAGACTTGAGGGAGGTATTAAATTAGTTGAATATATTCCGATAATTATGTACTCTTTAATGGCATTAATCTTAATACTTAGTCTATGAAGCAAGATATTGTAATTAAAATTGGAGGATCAATAATATATAAGGAAGATATGAGCCTTAATATTGTTGTATTGGATAAGATTAAGAGATGGTATATTGAGAATGAAAAAAGATATAGAAAAATAGTATTTGTTACAGGTGGAGGTAGACTATCTAGGACTGTTGGTGGTTATGTAAATAATCATATTGAAGATATATCAGATAGACATGGTGTTGCTATGCTTTTAACACAAACTTCTTCTGCAATAATTAAAGGATATTTAAATATTCCTCATGCAATAATACCTGATAGTTTAGGTGATGCATTTGAAATACTAAGTGATGAAAATCCATCTGTTTTAATATCTGGTGGTCTAAAAAGAGGTTGGAGTACAGATATGGATGCAGTAGTGTTTGCAGATATTCTAAATCTAAAGAAAGTTATAAAGCTATCAAATATAGATTACCTATATGATTCTGATCCAAGGGAAAATCCTAATGCTAAGCCTATTATCGATATTACTTGGGATAGATATAATGAACTATTTAATAGAAATAAAAAAGTAAAACATAAAGTAAATGGAAATGTACCAATAAGTATTGAGGCCTCAGAATTCTGTACAAACAGAGGTATTTCATTTCAAATATCCGGTGGTAATAACCTATTTAGTAATTGGAAATTAAATAGAATTATGCAAGAAGGAAGTTTAATACATCCTTAATCCTATTCTACTTTTGTAATCTTGTATTCTATTTTTCCTTTTGGTGTTTCTATAACAACCGTTGCATCTTTTTCTTTTCCAAGTAATGCTTGACCAAGAGGGGATTCATATGAAATCTTATTCTCTAAAGGATTACCTTCATCTTTTCCTACAAGCTTATACTCAATTTCTTTTCCTTCACTATTCTTAACCCAAACTCTATCTCCAATCTCTGCTCTTCCTTTGTTATTAGCTTTTACTGTTTTTGCATTCTTAATAATATCTTTTAATTCTTCAATTCTTGCTTCATTGTTTTGAAAATCTTCTACAGCCATAGTATATGCATCATTTTCACTTAAATCTCCTTTCGATGCAGCATCCTCTTTAATATCTCTTAACTCAATTCTTTTTACATTCTCTCTTAATTCTAATTCTTCTTTTAATTCTCTTAGTCCTTCTGTAGTGACTAGATACTGATTACTCTTCATAATTATCAAATACTTAATTTAAAATGGGAAAATATCAGTGTAATTTATGATATAACTTATGGATTAGAATGTCAATTTCTGATAAAATACATCATTATTAAGCCGCCATCGTCTAGTGGTTAGGACGGAAGATTCTCAATCTTTCAACCAGGGTTCGATTCCCTGTGGCGGCGCCATGTATATTTCTCATAAAATTTTAATTGTACTTAATGGAAAATCAAAAGAAATTTAAGATAGCATTTGCATCTGATGATAGTAATGAGGCTGTTCTAAAAGCAAAGGAATATATAAAGAATAATCATGAATTGATTGAAATAAAGTCAGACAATTGGGTTGAAATGTCTGTAAATATTGCAAACTTAGTATCAAATGGTGATGTGGATTTCGGAGTAATTATGTGTTGGACTGGTACAGGTACAGCTATCGCTGCAAATAAACTAAAAGGAATTAGAGCAGCTACTGTGATAGATTCTTGGACTGCTAAAGGTGCTAGAATGTGGAATGATGCAAATATAATTACTATGTCATTAAAAAGGCTTTCTCCAGATATTGTTGTTGAATGTATTGATACTTTTGTTAATACATCTCCTGATGATAATGAAAGAGATAATATTAATTTTGTTAT
>CAZJKB010000068.1:0-1814 GCA_964546485.1 uncultured Candidatus Saccharibacteria bacterium
AATATTAAAAACGAATTAGATAAAGATATGTTAAATAGAGCTTTAGATAAATTAGATGATAAATATAAAGAGGTATTGATATTAAGATATATAGAAGATAAAGACTATAATGAGATTTCGGACATTTTGAAAATATCTTCTGGAACAGTAGGTAGTTTAATAAATAGGGGTAAAAATAAATTAAAAGAGATAATAGAAAATGAAAAAAGAGAATAAAAAGAAGAAAATAGACATTATGGATAATGTATTGGATAAGATTGAGAAAGAAGATATTAAACCAATTCCTAAATGGAAATTTATCCTTACTAATATTATTACTGGTATTGTAATATCTACTGGCTTAATACTTGGAATCATAGGATTAACAATGTCATTTGTATATTGGTCAAGACTTGATACAGATATATTACACATTAATTCTAATGTATTTGAAATACTAAGATTTATACTTCCTATATTCTGGATTGTCCTAATTATCATTTCTCTAGCTATTGCATATTTTTCATTTATTAAAAGTGAAAAAGGATATAAATATAGTATTGGATTAATATTGATATCTTTTGGATTAATAGTAATTGGTAGCTCTATATTTAGTTTCTATGCTGATCAATATATTAGATTTAGTAATCAATTTGATAGATTAGTACTTAGAGAATTTAATGATCCTAGATATATGATGTGGAATAGGCCTGATCAAGGTTTCATTGCAGGAGAAGTAACTAAAAAACTAGATGAAGAATTATATATTATTGATTTTATGGGTAAATCTTGGATTGTTGATATTCGTGATACTAGATATTCAATGAGATTTGATATTGTAGAAGGTATTAAGATTAAAATTAGAGGTGAATTAATAAATGAAAATACCATTAAGGCAATAGAAATTAGACCATGGGATCCACCTAGAAGAGGATGTCTGCAAGAAAATGGTTGTGGAATGCGAAGTATAAGATAGAGTTCGAACTCAAGTATTAAATTATATAAATAATCAAAATGAATACAAAACAAATATTAACAGTAGGTGCAATATTAGGAGTAGCTGCATTACTAACATTAGGTGTTAAATCTACTTTTGCATATCAAGGTGATATTACAAAAGTTGGACCTAACCATACTGATGAAAGAGAAGCTGCAATTGATAAAGCATTAGAAAGTAATAATCTTGCTGAATGGAAAAAGATTATGACAGAAAATGGTAGAAATCCTAGAATAGTTGAAGTTATAGATACTGAAGAAGAACTTGCAAAATTTAAAGAAATGAGAGAATTAAAAGAAGCAGGTAAATATGAGGAAGCACAAAAGATTAGAGAAGAATTAGGATTAGGTATGGGTAATGGTAATGGACAAGGTAGAGGAATGGGTAGAGGTATGCATAGAAATCAGTAATAAAAACTCAATAAGTGTGGTATATTAAAGAGGGAGGTAAATACTCTCTCTTTTTATATTATTAACGATAATGGGTATGGTTTTAGAGCATATTTCTGAGATTGGATTAGATGGTGATGCACTCAACCAAATAGTAGATGCATTAGATCACAATCAAAAAACTCGACCGGTAAAATCAATTGTGAATGCTGCAGAGGGGGAGGTCTGTAAGATAGAAGCGACACTAGTAGATTTTGTTGAAAAATCTCCTCCTGGTTCGGTTAGTCAACAATTACAATTCGCAATTGCTCGCTTGGATTTTTTAGGTCCTGCAATTAGTGTTGAAAGCAATTTGACGATTCAGCAAAAATTAATAGATATTGGATGTAGAACGATGGCTGTTTATGATCAGTTTTGCATAAATCTACAAAAGTATGCTGATGGTCAAA
>CAZJKB010000068.1:1914-3820 GCA_964546485.1 uncultured Candidatus Saccharibacteria bacterium
TTTTCATATTGTTTACATGCTTTACATCCTTCTTCTCCATTTGGACAATTAAAACTTTCTAATTGTCTTGCTATTTTAATCTTCTTTCCTATACTTAATATCTTTTGATATGAACTATCATAGTCAGGTAATTCTTTTTCTATTGGTGTATCATCGATACCCAAATACCAATAACTAGCTTTAAGAACATTCCATTTTTGAGTATTCTTTGCTAGTAGATGATATATAGGTAATTGTAATGAATCTGGATCCTCACTTGCTTCTTTGCTTGTTTTAAAGTCAATTATATTTACAGAATTACTTTCTTCTAAATATTCTAACCAATCTATCTTTCCACATAGTATTAGATTATCATCTTCTGATAACCAGAAATATGGTAGATCTTCTTGTATTTTAACTGCTTTATTCTTCAATGGTCCTGGATTCTTTCGTACTCTATTAATCATATCTATACCTCTCTGCTTATATTCTTGCTCTACTTCATTTGAGGTAAAACCTCCTCGTTTTCCAGATACTTTTTCCCATGCCTTATCAAAATATTCAATTAATGGTATATCAAATCTTTTGTGTGTTGGAATTGTAGATAGTGATTCAAGTACTTCATGTACTGCTTGTCCCAGTGAAAGAGCAGGGGATACAATGCCTATCTTATTACCAGTCCTTTTATCTTTATATACATTTTTCAAATAGTATGATCTAGGACATTCCAAAAAATCATTAATACTAGAATGTGATAACCAAACTGCTTTATATTTATCTTTCATATTTACTTATTCTATCATTTTTTATATCAACAATAATACTACCTGTTGAAAATTCTAAAATATATTCAGATTCGTCTAGGTTAACTGAAAGATAGTTTGTAAATTGTTCATCTATCTTCTCCTTTGCATTTGTATTATTTAATTCTACTACTTGCTTATTATATATAACTAATTCTTGATTCTTATTAACTTTATCATTACATATAATTAAACTAATTTTTTCTTTTTCATCTTTTGTGATACTTAATGTTGTGGGATACACATAATCTGTATTTAAGCATCTTGATATATCATAATTTGCAAATTGTTTATCATTTGAATCAATTCCTATCCATGTATTCATCTTTATCTCTCGAATACTTTCGTCTGCTACATTAATATATTCATATTGATAAAGCATAGGACCACCCTCTCCAAATACAGATCTAACAACTACATTCTCTTTGTTTTCTGATAGTTCAAGTTTAGTTTCATTATTGTAATAGAAGATACTATTTAAGTATTTATAATCCTTTCCATTGTAAATAAATATTCTTGGATTTAAATCTCCATAGGCATTACATTCAATACAAAAATTTTCAGATGCTAATAATACTAATTTATTATTATGCTCGAGTTTCTTGGTAATTAAGTGTAATTTATCATAGAAATACATAATATCTATATCATTTGATGTATATACTTCTGGATATTCAATTTTAGTAGAATTATCTGATTGGGATACTGTAGCTAATTCATATATGAATGTATTAGCCTTCTTATTCTCTATTAATATTTTATATGTATTATATGTAATTTCATCTTCCGGATCGATATATACATATTCTTGTAAGGCACCTATTAATGTACTTTCTGTGTATTTATTCTTTGTTTTTTGTTTTTCTATATATGAATTAACATACTTCATTAATTCTTTATCATCTATGATATCGTAAAGCCTTGTTTCAAGAGGAATCTCTTTATATAGTTTTTCTGGATATACAACTTTGACATCTTCTTTTGTACTTTCTGTATTTATTGTATTTATATTATTCTCTTCCTTCTTATCTTTCATTACATAGGAATAGATGAGAATTGAACTTAGTACAATGACGATTATTGATAGTACTAATATGATGATATGAGATTTTTTCATATATACT
>CAZJKB010000069.1:0-3764 GCA_964546485.1 uncultured Candidatus Saccharibacteria bacterium
AATAATTTTATTTTAAATATACTTTTCACAGCATTAATACTTTTTTCTCTATCTAAGAAGAAGTATTGAACTATTAACATTACTGACTGTGCTAACCAATATACACCAAGTACTGCTGGTGTTGTAAGTGTTATGAATACTGTCATGAGTGGGAATATTGTATTCATAGAGTTCATCATTTGAGCCTGCATTTCTTCTGGAGATAATTCTGTAGTATCTTTCTTCTTCTCATCTTTCTTTGGTGTTGGGTTTTGCATTAATTGCATAAACTTTGTAGATACAAACTGTGTAAAACCAACTAAAAGTGCAGTAACTAGATATGGGAGTGCAGATATTGTATATCCAACTTCTCCAACTACCTGATTGAATGTCTTAGAGAGATCTAACATATAGAACTGAGTATTAATATTTGAAAATTCACTACCAAATACATAATCCTTAACTATTGGATATATACCATCAAAATGATTACCTGTAACAACATTAATGACCTGAATCATTACATAAAGGATTAGAATTTGAGGAACTATTGAACCTATACAACCAATTGGATTATATCCACTTGTTTGATATAACTTCATCTGTTCTTGTACTAACTTCTCTTTATTATTTGCATACTTCTTTTGTAATTTATCAAGTTCAGGTTTAAGATTTGCTAATTTCTTTGTCATCTCTGTTTGAGATTTTGTACTTGGTATTAATGCAAGTCTAATTAATATAGCAAGTACTATAACTGCCCATCCTAAGTTGTTTCCTAAAAATGCATATAATACTAATAGAACATTAAGGAATGGATAGAATAGTATTGTGTTCCAAATTGTTGCTAACATATATTTATCAGTTAAATAATCTCAAGGATTATACAGTAAATATGATAAAACAGTAAGGTCTATTTTACAGGGTCATATGTTCCCATAGGGGTAGATCTATTACATCTACTTAATCTGTTAATACTCAGATTGACTCCTTTTATTACTCCGTACTTCTTGATTGCTTCATAACTATATTGTGAGCATGAAGGGGTAAATCTACAATTTCTTGTGTATGGAAATAACTTTCCTATAATTCCATGATCATATGAGAGTGTATATTGATATATTTTTACAAATACTAACAATATATATTTCATTATTTTATTCTATTAACTATATTCTCTATATCACTTTTCAGATCACTAAAATTTTCAACATAACTAAATAGAATATATTCTGCATGAATACTAAACTTTTTATCTAGTAGAAGATCTTTAAATATAATTCTAATTCTTCTTGTCATTTGATTTCTCTTTACTGCATTTCCAATTTTAGAATTAACAACAATACCAAATTTAAAATCATTAATAGCAGGGGTATATATTAACATACCATAACTACCTTTTAACTTTATACCTTTGGAATATATACTTGAAAATTGCTTTGATGTAAGCTTATTCTTTTTAGGAAACATTTATTTAAGAAATAAACTATTTCTTTGTTGATCCAGGAAGTTTTCTTAGTTTCTTAAATTCTTCAGAAACTGTAAGCTTCTTTCTTCCTTTTGCTCTTCTTCTTTTAAGAACATTTTGACCTCCAGCAGTAGCAATTCTTGCTCTGAAGCCTAATTTTCTTATTCTCTTTAATTTTTTTGGTTGCCAAGTTCTTATCATAACAAGTGCGATTATATATTAATATTATCTTTGTGTAAACCCTAATCTTTCAAAAATATTAAGTTTTTGACCTGTAGATGGAACAACAGGAGTCTGTGAGTTATAGATAGGAAGAGAAATTGTAAATGTAGTTCCTTTTAGAGTTTTACTCTTTACATCTATTTTTCCATTCATTAACTTAACTAGATTATATGAGACATATAATCCAAGTCCTGTACCCCCAGGTCTAACTAGATTAGGAACTGATTTGTCGATTTTATTTCTCAATCGTTTATCAACAATATTATTACTATATTGACCTACACGATAGAACTTCTCCCCTAGGTGCGGAATGTCTTCCTTTGGAATGCCAATACCTGTATCCTTTATTTCAATATTTACCATATCATCAACAGAAGAGACCAATATACTTATAGATCCCTTTTGAGTATATTTAATAGCATTTGATACGAAGTTATCAATAATCTCTGCTACTCTAACTCTATCTGCAAATATAAAGAATTCTTTTTCATCTATATTAGAATTTAATTCTACCCCCTTGCTAAGAGCCTTCTGTCCCATGATTAGTATAGAGTTTTTGATAACATCATTAATAGATACCTTTTCCATATGCAATTCAATTCTCTCTGCTTCAAGTTTAGTACTTGTTAACATAGATTCTAGTAACCTTGTTTCTCTTTGTAATGATTCCCTAATTCTATTTATATATGTATTACATTTATCTATATTTTCAGATGATATCTTCATACCATTAAGCTTCTCTTGCATTAAACCGATGGATAACCGAATAATGGAGAGGGGAGTTCTTAGTTCATGACCCATTATATCCATCATATCCCTCTCTCTTGTTCTAATAGCATTTAACTGAATATTCTTCTTTTGTAATTCTAATACCTGTTCTTTTTGATTTTGGAATAATCTTGCATTTGTAATTGCTATTCCTAATTGATTTACAATTAATCTTAATACTGGTAATTCTTTACTAAAATCTTCATCAACACTTTTAGAAAGAAATAGGGCACCAATTGGTTGTTGTGCATTGAATATAGGTAGAGATATACAATATTTAGTATTTGTTATTCTTTTTGCAATATTTGTTGCACTATTACTTAAAACACCTGTTGTAAATGGTGTGAGATTAGGATCGGAGATATCTGTTTTATCTACAATTGATTTTACAATATAATTTGTATTAGCATTTTCTTTAATCTCAATACTTAGATTAGAGATTGGTTTACCTATGAGCTTTAAGAATGATGATGCTATTCTTCCTTGAGATATAGATTGAGCATGTAATTTATCATCTTCAATAAGTAATAGGATTCCCCCTAAAAATCTATATCTTTTAACAATCTTATCTACAGAATTTTGAAGTAATTTAGATATATCAAGTGTAGAAAGTATTGATTCACTAATATCAGAAAGAAGTCTTAAATCCTTTGATTGAGAGATATTATCTCTTCGAAGTGATTTAATAATATCTTCTAAGGTTAGATTGTTATTCTTTTTAAATACATTATTAAATATATTCATATATTAATAATATATATGAATATTATTTGAATATCAAAGAGATTGGATGATCAAGTATCTGTTTATATTTATCTTTAAGCCAATAAAACTCAATATTAAATAGCTCACCTTCATGGTCACGACTTAGGATAAATAGGATTGCACTCTTTAATTGGAACATTTTTTGGTTATACAAAGAAGATAGATCTATACACTCTTCATTATGTAATAATTCATTAATTCTTACTTGTGCACTGAGTATTCCACTTAAATATGAATTTTGTCTATCTACTTTTCCTTGATCATTAAAAGTTGCAGTACTAGATTCTTCCTTAGAATTTTGAAGAAATACAAGAGGTGCAAGTATTGTGTCGAAGTTTGCAATTAATTGCATCTCTAGGAATGTCTCCATTTTATAGAACAGGGAATAGAACATGTTTTGTAATCCTGAAGATCTAGAAATTAAAGATTCTCTTGAAAGAGTAGATAGAAAAGTTATGTCTTCTCCTGTTTGAAATGCAACTAATCTTTTATATATATCATACAATCTATCTTCTTGCTCACCTGTAGATACTTGAACAAAACCAGCAAGTATCATTTGTAATAA
>CAZJKB010000070.1:0-3720 GCA_964546485.1 uncultured Candidatus Saccharibacteria bacterium
AAAATTTCTTTGAAACAAGAGTAACTGAATATCAGACAGGTAGTTTAGAGTGGTAAGTATACTTATCTAATTTAGATTTACTACACTTTGAATATCTATCTCATTGTTTCTACTTTTATAATAGACATCTAAAAACTCATCATCTATTTCTTCTTCAAGTAGAAGAAATTCTCTCTCCATTGATGACATTACTAGATTGCTATGAATAAATCCAAGAAATACAGCAAGTGGGTGTTGAATGTGGTATTCATTACAACCAGAAATTAGTACCAGCTGTTTCCAATCTTCTTGCTGAAACTCAGGATATCGAATCATCAAGTAATCCGATATTAATTTCAATAGTCTTGTAGAATTAATATCAAAATAAATTGACTCAAAGCTAAGTACATCTTCTTCGACTGTAAATGGAATATTCTCTTGTAAATATTTTTGACAACTATCTAAAACCCCTTGAGAAGTACTCTCAGGACTACTAAGACGGTGCAATAATTGAGCAGTTGGTAATATCATTTGTGTATTTTTTAGACTTTCAATAATTCTAGGTTAACATTTTAATATTTCCCTTGCATTCATTCTCATCCCCGATGACATATTACCATCAGTATAATTTGTATTCATTAATGCATTATGACGAATCTCTTCTGGATCTAAATTTGTTATATTTATATCAATATCTAATAAATATAGTATTTCTCTCATAAATACTTCAAACTCACGACTATCTGATATTGCCTTATATGTATTAAGAAGTATAAGCATAAAAAGTACTCGATCTACATACTTGTCACTTCTATCTAGTGGTGTTAGGTAATTATCTTGATCAGTATTATATGCGGTTGTAAATCTTTTTAGAATTCGATTAGTTTGCTCATTTGTCCACCCAACAAGTTTCGATATCTTTTCATATTCTAGAAGTAGATTTTGATAAGAATGCAAGTTGTCTTTTTTCCAGGATCTATTTTCAAAAAGGATGCCTAACGAAGTTATCAATTCAGTTTTATATTCTTGTAATTGACTTGATACTTCATACGGATTCTCCCAGAAACTGCTCTCATCTCCTATTAAATCTGAGATATATAATAGACGAAATAGGGGATTTTTCTGAACATCGTCATCAGAATTCCAATTTGTAAGATCATCACTCCCAAACATATAATCAAGTAGCATTTGTTTAAATGCACCATTACCTTTTATAACGGTAGTTTCAACAGACTTAATTAGGTCATCATTTATCAATTCATTTTGCTTTTTAGACTTGTCCATTTTCAAAATGTAAATATAACTTATTTAAACCTATCCCATCGTTATATGAAATCATAAAATCTTTATTTTCTTTAACATATTGATAAATATCTTCATTTAAATATTCTTCAAATCCAGATTCAACTCTTAATCTATCAATGACACCTAAGAAATATGCAATAGGGTATACAGCAAAGAGCTCTTCTGAAATCTGTGTTTCCTTACGAACTTCCATGAAGTCAATATTCTGAACTTCCTCTAGTCTATTAATTATCGCTTGAGCATAGACATCAAGAATATCTATGTACTGTACATAATTACCAAGTGATATATTACTTGTGTACATAAAAGCTAAATCATTTTCAGGAATTACTATTTCAAAACCTAAGTTTTGATATAGAAACATGAATAAATTCCTCGACATATCTCCTAATGTAAGCTTGTTTATCTCGTCTCTTTTAGTTGGAATACTATACTTCTCAGTTGTCATAACAATTAATATGTAATTCTTAACTTACTTTTTCTTCTTCAAATACTAATGTCTTAGCTTCAAGGCCAGGAGAACCGCAAGCAATGCAACTACCATTATGTGAAGAGCTATGCATAGTACTACACGACTCACAGACAAGAACATTCTTTTTTAATTTGAAGTCTTTATCAATACTTATACCCTTAGCTCTATGATATACATATGCCTTGTTACCTAATCTTCTAATTGCTAAGAGTAGTAGGGGGTTTCTGAAATAGATTCCATTTAAGTGTTCTTGCCCATAATTGAAATACGAACCAAGTGCTCTAACATCATATTTATTAAATCTATCGGCAACTACATATCTCTTAAAAGAATAGTTCTCGATAACACTTGATAAGGTGAAATTTGTTCTATCTTTAAACATCTCATGAAATTTATTAGATATTGCCTCAGAATATGAGTTAGAATTATTTGCTAATTCTAAAAATGCAAAATTAATAAAATCGAGCAGTTCAGCATCATTAGGTAGTTCAATATTTGTTTGATTATATTTTCTTGTATTTGATTGTTCTACAGACCCCTTTATACCATTTAAAACTTCCATAGATGCTTTCTGAATAATATGAACATAAAAATCATTTAAAGTTAGCTTTTCAGATCTTCCATACTTTACATTTTCTTTTTCAAGATTTTCCATTAGCAGCGTTAATTCTGAACAATATAATGAAGCTAATCTCATATCTCTAGAATCACCAATAAGAGTTTTAATATCGTTATTTATTTGAGGATTATCTCTTAAGGCTTTAGGTACTGTAACTTCAAACTCTGCTTTTTCATCAAATCCTGGAATATATAACACCTTGTCCTTATGCTTTCTCAAGCATGATGCACCTGGAAATTCATTGTGCGAATTTAATATATCTCTCCAAATATCTTCGGGAGAGAATTTCTGGTCATGTAAATCAACATACTTTCCTTTTTCTAAAGCTTCTCCCAAGCAATATAGTTGGGTTGTTACATCACTTTCAATAACCATACTTAGATTAGCCTCAAATCTCTCTAAATTGAAATCTTCAAGCTCTTGTAGAGTAGGTATGTTTTCTTCATGACTCTTTATGAACTCTGTGTATCTCACATCTAACTGGTCACATAAATTACTGAAATATAAATATGATTCATAATCAATTACCAATCCTCGAATCTTTGCAATCTTTATATTCTCAATATTATCAAACACACTCTTAAAGAAACTCATTTTTTGTCTTAAAAGAGAAAGGCAAAATTCTCCTCCAGGTACTGTCTCGTAAGTAGAATGAAAGATCTTTGGTGAAATAATATGTAAGTCCTCTGAGTTAGGTTGGACAAATCTAAAACTAGTTGAATACGGATCTCTGTAAAGTGAAACTGATTTTGGAGCAATATTCTTTTCTTGCATATCGGCAATGGTTGTCAATGCAAGAACATCAATTGATACTGGCTCGGGTGAGATTAATATTGTCGTTTCTTGATCTACAATTCTAGTTATTAATCTTGCAATGATTTCAGGAGGATAAGTTCTCCTTAAAAGTTCCATCTTTTCCAGAAGTTCATCAGACAATGGGTATTCATATTCAATAATATCTTCATTAGGGGCGATTAGTTTAATAAAAGAACGACTATTTTCAGAGTTATGTTCAAATACAAATTTAGATTCTTTCAAATCTGACACATTTATCTTGTGCAAAGAAGCAAGACGATCTAAATACCACTCTGATTTTGGTATTTCTATCCCCCATGGAACTGCAGTTAACTGCTTACCTGCTGAATATGAATGAACTGCAAGTTCAGATTCTAAAATATCTGATGGTGATAATGGCTCGTTTGCGTGATCAACATTAGGTACAGATGGAGGAGTAAATATTTTTCTAAAGAAATTAAGCATTTGTGTCTTAACTAATATCTAAATACCTCGTATTATACCCCATAGTTATGATATAATAACGACATGAAAACGACAAAATCTAGGA
>CAZJKB010000071.1:0-3708 GCA_964546485.1 uncultured Candidatus Saccharibacteria bacterium
GCATGGAATACAAGATAAAGAGGAGAGATATAGGAGAAGATATCTTGATATGACTATGAATCCTGAAATAAGAAAGATGTTTCAAAGAAGGAGTATGTTCTGGAAAGCAACTAGAGATTTCTTAGATTCAAAGGGTTTCTATGAGGTTAATATCCCTGTACTTGAACATTTAACAGGTGGTGCAGATGCAAAACCATTTGTAACACACTTTGATGCATTAGATACAGACTTCTATCTTAGAATTTCTCATGAATTACCATTGAAAAGACTTCTTGGTGCAGGGTTTGAAAAAGTATATGACTTAGGACCTAGATTTAGAAATGAAGGATTTAGTGAAGAGCATCTACCAGAACATATCGCAATGGAATTCTATTGGGCTTATGCTGATGTAAATATGGGAATGGATTTAATTAAAGAGATGTATCGGTATATTGCAAAGACCGTATATGGAACAACAAAGTTTACAATAAAAGAGTTTGATATTGATTTAGATAATGAGTGGGAAGTTCTCGATTATTATACACTAATGAAAGAAAGATATAATATAGATTTATACACTGAAGATATATCAATAATGTCCGAAATATTAAAGAAAAATGGATTAGATCTTGGTGATGATATAAATAGAAGTAGGGCTGTTGATAATCTATGGAAATTAATTAGAAAAGATATTCAAGGACCAGCATTTGTAACTAATATTCCTAAATTCCTTTCACCTCTTGCAAAAAGTACAAAGAATAATCCAGACATCACAGAAAGAGTATTTCCATTGATAGCTGGTAGTGAATTAGCTAATGCATTTGGTGAGCTAAATGATCCATTAGATCAACTTGATAGATTTGTTGAACAACAACAGATGAGGGAAAATGGTGATGATGAAGCACAGATGATGGATATTGATTTTGTAGAGATGCTTGAATATGGTATGCCTCCTGCATTTGGATTTGGAATGTCTGAGAGAGTATTTTGGTATTTTGAGAATGTAACAGCTAGAGAAGGTGTACCATTCCCACCTATGAGATGGGGATTAGATAATACAACAAAGAATATATATAACGATATAATTCAATATATTGATCATAATTCTGGAGAGAAAACAAAAGCTAAGAAACAAGATCTATCTAAGAAATTTGTTACAGTACTTAATGAAGAACTTTCTGGTTGGAAACTTTTAAATACAGCATCTCATTTAACAGCAATGTTAGGTAATACATTAGAAAAGGGATTTGTAGTTTCTAGATCTACATTTGAAACAAAAGATGGTGTATCACTTCCTGCTAACTCCCAATATCCTTGTGTTGCCATGAGTGCAAAGCAATCACAACTACATAAATTGGCTCAAGAACTTCTTAAGAGAAATGATGTTAAGTATCTAATATATACTATGGATATGATTGATACAGGGATTGATGATAAGTTAGAGAAAGTATATGCAGAGAAAGAATTAAAAGATTTAGATATTTGTGGTATAGGAATATTAGGAGATACAGATAAGATTAAAGAATTAACAGGTAAGTTTAGTTTATGGAAATAGAGTTGATTGTGCAGTATGGGGCTGTGTGTATATAAATATTGACTTATTTCTTTTTTAGAGTCATAATGCGTTATGATAAGAAATTGGAAACTAAGTGAATTTTGTAATGTAGTAATGAGTGGTTATACACTTAGGGCTTCTGTATCATCTTTGGGAATAGGTGACACCCCTTATATACAAGCTAATGATATCTCATCATCAAAGTTATACTTAGATAAAAAATCGTTGTGTTCATACAATTTAAAAAATGTTTTGACTTCGGCATATACTGAATTTGGAGATGTTCTATTATCTTCCCGAGGGATTTCTAGGGCAGTTGTAATTAAGGATAGAGGACTTTTAGTATCTTCCTCTTTATTTGTTATCCGAGTTGAGAATATAATTCTTATGCCTGAATATCTAGCAATATATCTTAACTCTAACTTAGGACAGGAAAATCTTAATAAGATTAAGATGGGAGGAACTATCCCTTCATTTTCGAAAAGTGTACTATTGAATATGGTAATTCCTGTTCCTGATATAGATGTACAAGAAAAAATAGTAGAGTTGTATCTAAATATTGAAAAACAAAATGGTATCCTTAATAGGAAGGTAGAGTTAAATCAAATGCTATTCGAAAATATATTTAAATTAAATTTGTAGATTATGAAAAAATATACACAAGAAGAATTGAATAAAGTACTTTGGTCTGCAGCAGATTCTTCTAGAACAACGGTAGATGCAGGAGTATATAAAGATTATGTATTAACTATGCTCTTCTTTAAGTATTTAAGTGATCTTTCTGAAAAGAAACAACAAGAATATAAAGAAAGGTATGGACATGATATAGAGAGTATAGAAAGAAAAATGAAATTAGATAGATTCTATCTCCCTCCTAAATCTTCTTTTAATTATATATATTCAATATTAGAAGGTGACAATATTGGAGAAGAACTTAATAAAGTACTTCAAAGAATTGAAGATGCTAACAGAGAGAAACTTCAAGGTGTATTTAGTGTAGATTTTAACTCAGAAGCTATTCTTGGAAAATTAGAACAGAGGAACAAGATGATTAGAGACCTTATTAAAGATTTTGCAAAGATAGATTTAAGTGAGGTTGATGATGACTTGATGGGTAATGCATATATGTACATGATTGAAAGATTTGGAGCAGATGCAGGAAAGAAAGCTGGAGAGTTCTTTACAGTTTCTTCTGTGTCACAATTAGTTGCTATGTAAGCTCAACCTAAAGAGGGAGATAGAATCTCGGATTTTGCGTGTGGCTCTGGCGGTCTTCTTCTTCTTGCCGGTAAGGAAGTTGAAAAGAAAGGTTCAAAAAACTATGCACTCTATGGTCAGGAGTCTAAGGGTAGTACATATCAACTATGTAGAATGAATATGTTTTTGCATGGTCAGGATTCTGCAAGGATAGAATGGGGTGATACTCTTAACAATCCTCAGCTACTAGAGAATGATAAATTGATGAAGTTCGATGTAGTGGTTGCGAATCCACCTTTCAGTTTAAAGAAGTGGGGAATGGAAAATGCAATGAGTGATAAATATAACAGATTCTTTAGAGGTCTTCCTCCAAAGGATAAGGGAGATTATGCATTTGTTACTCACTTAGTAGAAACATTACATCCTAAATCAGGTAGAGGAGCAATTATCGTTCCTCATGGAGTTCTATTTAGAGGTGGTGCAGAGGGAAAGATTAGGAGAGCATTTTTAGAAGAAAATATCATTGATGCAGTTATTGGTATTGCAGCTAAACTATTTCAAACTACTGATATTCCAGTCTCTATATTAATTTTTGATAGATCTAGAGAAAAGGGGGGGATTAACGAGAATAAAAAGGATATTCTATTCATAGAAGCTTCTAAGGAATTTAAACAAGGTTCTCCAAAGAATACTCTTTCTCAAGAAAACATAGATAAGATATATGATACATATTCTAATAGGAAAGAGATTGATAAATTCTCTAGATTAGTTTCTTTAGATGAGATTAAAGAGAATGATTATAATCTCAATATTACGAGATATATAGATACATTTATTGAAGAAGAACCTATTGATATTAAATCTAATATTAAAGAATTAGAAGAGATAGAACCAGAATTAGATAGATTAGAGAAAGAGATGAAGGAATACTTAAAAGAGTTAGGGGTTAGTTAAATTAATAAGGTTTAGTAAGGTGA
>CAZJKB010000072.1:0-3707 GCA_964546485.1 uncultured Candidatus Saccharibacteria bacterium
GATATGATTGTGTCCACTTCTTTTTGGGAATATCTCTTTCTCTCTACTTTTTTAATATATAGTCTATATATATCAACAAATGACATACTGAATATTTTAGTATTTTTCATATTAAAAAGTATTTTTATTTTTTATATATTTAGTTATTGCATCAATATCATGAATATGATGGTTACTAGGAATAAAACTGCTTATCAATACTCGTTTATATTTAATTAAATCTTCAGGGTTTTGGATACTAACAGGTATTCCAAATATTTCTCCTTTAACAGCTTTAAATACCTCACTTGGGAAATTTTCCCACTCCCCTGTTTTTTCATTAAATATTTTAATACTATTTGCACCTCCAATATCTATTTCTTGATTCTCATAGTTTAATGTCATGAGTTTCAAATCCCATTTAGTATCCTTGCTATGCATAAGAGGTGTTGTAGCATATTGTTTTACATTATCAAACAATAGTTCTAACATATCATCAGGAACATCAATATCAATATCATTTATTTCTCGAGTTGCACCATAATAGTGAGCAGCCAAGCCTCCAGTAATTACATAAGGAATTTGATAGGAATTTAAAATCTCTATTATCCATTTCAATGCTAAATTAATCTTACTATTCATAAATAATTAATATGGAATATTATATGAAATGGTGAGGCGTCCGGGATTCGAACCCGGGACCAACTGGTTAAAAGCCAGATGCTCTACCGACTGAGCTAACGCCCCATTACATAATCTTTGCATTATACTACTAATTTACTAATAGGTGCAAATGTTTTTCTATGAATATCTAATACACCATATTTATATATAGCATCTATATGTTGTTTAGTACCATATCCAACATGTTTATCAAATCCATATTCTGGATATTTAATACTATATTCTTTCATAATATTATCTCTATATACTTTAGCAATTATTGATGCTGCAGAAATACTATAGTGCATAACATCTCCTTTATTTATACTCAACATATTATAATTTTCTATTAGATTAATACCTCCATCAGCAATTAAATAATCTGGTATTATATTAAATTTTTCATTTGCATACTGTATCGCTCTTATCATTGCTAATTTTGTTGCCTGCCTTATATTTAATTGATCTATCTCTTTTTCACTAACTACCCCTATTCCATATGCTGTACTTTTTTCTATTATTAGTTCGTTTAAAATAATTCTTTTTTTCTCCGATATCTTTTTACTATCCCTCACCCCATCAATTATCTGTTCTCTATCTGTTATACATACACAAGCAGCAACTACTGGACCAGCAAGTGGACCTCTACCAACTTCATCTAGTCCAAATACATAACTATATCCTTCTTTCCATAGTCTTGTTTCTAGCTGTATATCTGGTAATTCCATAATCTTTGATTTTTTAATTCAATTAGTGATATATTAGAATATATTAAATTAAATGAAATATAAATATGGGTGCAAAATCAAACCTATTTAAAGGATTAGTATTGGGTACATTAGTTGGAGGTGTACTTGGAGTACTATTTGCTCCAAAAGCAGGTAAGGAGACAAGAGAAGATTTAAAGAAACTAGCTGAAAAAGCCAAAGAGAGTGCAACAGGAATATATATGCAAGCAAGAGTTCTTGTAGTTGAAAAATTAGAGCAGTTAAAAGAGGCTGGTAGCAAGATCGATGAGAAAGTATATTTAAAAATTGTTGGTAATGTAATGGATGAATTAAAGAATGATAAAGCTGTAACAGATACTGCTTTAACAAAACTCTCAAGACAATTAAAAAGAGATTGGAGAGAAGTTAAACAGGTATTTGCAGGAGAAGAGAAATAGTATTTTAAATTAAGTAGTTATTGAAAATGGGTATATTTGATTTTTTAAAAAAAGAAGTTAAAAGAGAATTCATTGCTAGACCAGATGATTCTAAAGATTTAATAGTTTACAAATGGCCAGATACAAATATTAGAATGCTTACACAACTCACTGTTCAACAAGATGAGGTTGCAGTATTCTTTAAAAAGGGTGTAGTAGTTGGAGCACTTGAAGCTGGTACACATACATTAGATGGTGCAAGTATTCCATTTTTAAGTGGATTAATAGATGCAGCAACAGGTGGTAACTTCCTACTCTCTGAACTATATTTTGTATCTAAAAAGCAATTTACTAATCTTCCTTTTGGAGGAATGATTGATAATGTAATAGATCCTCATACAAATCTTGCAGTAGCAATTAGAGTATTTGGAGAATATGCATTAGCTATAAACGATCCATCAAAATTAATTCTTAATCTTGTAGGAACAAAAGGTATATCTTCAAATGAAGAGATTACGGAATGGATAAAGCAATTACTATTAAAAGATTTTAGAGAGATTGTTTCTCAACATGTAACTATTGAAAAAAATCAGATACTTGGTATTGGTGCTTCTGCATCTGTATTTGAAACAAAACTACTTGAAAGAATAGTATCAGAAGTGTCTGAATATGGTGTAAATATTGCCAAATTAGGTAATGTTACAATTACAATGAAGGAAGAAGATGAAGCAACACTAAAACAGATGACAAGAGATTTTGCATACTCAAATAATATGGCTGCTGCAGATGCTGCTATGAAATTAGGTATGGCAAAAGGACTTGAGAATGGTTCAAGTGCAGGTAATGATGCATCTAGTGCTGCGGCAACTGGTATGGGTATTGCAATGGGTATGAATGCTGTTAATAGTCAACAAAATGTAAATAATAATAAACCACAGAATGTACCAACAAATAACTAAATATTTTAAAATTATATCCTTAGTTATTTTTACATTCTCTATTGAAGTATCTTCAGTATTAGCTAGATCTGGAGGTGGAGAGAGTTTCGGTGGTGGTGGTTATGATTCAGGTAGTTCATCGGGTGGTAGTAGCTGGGGTTCTTCATCCGACTATGACTATTCTTCAGGAGGTACAGGAGGAGGAAGTTCTGTAGGCTTTTGGATTCTTGTCATAATTATCGTATTAGTAATCATATTTTCTAAAAAAGGAGGAAACCCACCAGCAAATGGTAGTAATCCTGATGGATACAGTGGTGATATAAAACCAACAAATCAAACAATGAGTGAAGAAGAGATTAAAGAAAACCTCAAAAAATTAAAAGAGATAGATCCTCAGTTTGATATGCAAAAATTTAAAACACATGCTAAAAAAGTATTTATGGCTGCACAAGAAGGTTGGACAAATAGAGATCAAAAAGTATGCAGACCATTTATGAGTGAAGAGATCTATCAATCTCATCAAATGCAAATTGATAATATGAAGAAGAATAAAACGATAAATGTACTTGAAAATATTGTAGTAGGAAGTAGTGAAGTAGTAAGAATAGAATTAGGAGAAGACTATCATAAAATTGCAATGAGAGTTAGAGCATCTATGAAAGACTATAAAGTTAAAGAAGACAAACCAGAAGTAGTTATAGAAGGTAGTAAGCAACAAACCCCTCCTTTTACAGAATTCTGGATATTTATTAGAAAATCCAATCTTAAAACAAAAGTTAAAGATGGTATATTTGATAGAAAATGTCCTAATTGTGGAGCACCTATAGATATAGATGTTGCAGGTATATGTAAATATTGTAATGCAAATGTAGTTAATGGAGATTATGATTGGGTACTTAGTGAGATTGTACAAAAGAGTGAATGGAAGGATTAAAGATGTAAACCTTCAATTAATTCTATTGTAAGATCTTCATTGAGTATAT
>CAZJKB010000073.1:0-3592 GCA_964546485.1 uncultured Candidatus Saccharibacteria bacterium
TTAATATATATATTATATAGATGAAAAATACACCATCATTTTCAATAGTTATTCCTACATTTAATGAAGAGAAATATCTTCCATTACTACTTGATAGTATTAAGATGCAGAGCATACAGCCAAAAGAAATAGTTGTTGCAGATAGAAAGGGATTTGATAGGACAAGAGAGATTGCGAGAGAATATAATTGTAAAGTAGTTGATGGAGGAATTGTTAGTTATGCAAGAAATAATGGGTATAAACATACTGATACTGAATATGTATTATTCATGGATGCAGACATTACACTTCCTCATAAAGATACTTTAATTGAGAGTTTTATATTCTTTGAAAGGCATAAATTAGATTACTCAAATTCATTCTATTACAATAGTAAAGAGAATATTACATTTATGGCTAGAGTTACTATATGGGGTCATAATTTAAGAAGTGTTTTAAACTATATTACTGTTAGACTATTTAGATTAAATACAGGTGGTAGTGGTGCAATGATAATAACTAAAAGATCACTTCTTGATAATATTGGTGGTTTCTCTGAATCATTAGAAATGAATGAAGATTCTGAAATAATAAATAGATTACTTAAAAAAGGATATAAATTTGGATATATACCCTCACCTGTTAGATTATCTGGTAGAAGATTTAAAGATTATGGATTTAGGAAAGCTATTACTATTGTTTTACTATTATTTACATTGGATTTCTTAAGAACATTTGGTCTTAAAAGTAGAAGGATTTATGGAAAGTATATGCAAATTAAAGGATTGATGGGTGGAGAATAATATATGTGATATAATGAAAATATGGATAATAATGAATTAACACTTTATAAACAAGCAAAGAAAAAGACTCCAATATATAATTTTGTTCTATCTATGCCATTTATATATGGAATGATATTTCCATCTATTCTTCTAGATATTACTGTAGAAATTTATCATAATGTAGCATTTAGATTGTATGGCATTCCTCTTCTTAAGAGATCTGATTATATAATTATTGATAGACATCTATTATCTAAACTTACATTTATGCAAAAGATTAATTGCATATATTGTGGTTATGTAAATGGATTATATAGATATGCAGCAGATATAGCAGGTGAAACAGAAAAGTATTGGTGCCCCATTAAGCATGGAAAAGATGGATATATTGAGAAGCAACCACATCACAAAGAATTTTATGATAGAAAGGATTTTGAGTAGTATATATTATGCATACTCACTATTACCATTATCTTAAATATAAGAATTTCAAGAATTTAAATCATATTGATGAAATTGAACAACAACCTTTTAGTAATATAAAGAAGTTTAATTATGATTATGGTCATATTCTATATACTCATATAGATTGTAGGGATAATGAGAATAATGATTGGAATTTACATATTATATTTCAAGGATTTGATTTAAGTGGTTCTTCTCACTTATATACTGCATGGGATATGGTTTTAAGTGAATACTTAAAAGAAAGATCAAATAATACAAGCTTTTTAGTTATCTCTCCTATTACTTCTCTTGGTAATTATTTTAATAGGGATATAAATGAGTATATAAAGAAAAATGGCATTATTGGTATATGTGAAATATATAAGAGTGCAATAGATCAATTTATTAAATCAAGTAGTTACTCATATAGTAAAATAATATTTCATGGTATATCAGGAGGTTGTGTTATTGCTAATGAGTTATCAAAATCTTTTAGTAATAGTTCTGTAATACTTGATAATCCTACATTCTTTTTTAATAATAGTTTGTTTAGTATTCCTAAAATATTTTTTGCCTTTATTTTTGAGGGAATATATAGAGTTATATTCGATGAGAGAGTATATATACCATTAAAATATGAAAAAGAAATAAGGGAATATATTGCTAAATATTCTAAATATATTCCGACTAGAGATAGGATATTAACTACTTTAAAGTTACTTAAAATATATAGAGCATATCCTACAAATTATGAACTTGTAGAAAGACAGAAAAGAATTATTAATATTGGTGAATTTGATTATACTTTACAACCTATTAATAGAAATATAATCATGAACAATGACATAAATATCTTAGGACAACAAGGTCACTATATTGATAGGTTTGATATATGAACTTAACAAATTATAAACTATAGGGTATAATATGGGTCTTATCTTATAAATTACTATGAATATTTTAACAGACATAATAATTATTGTTGTTGCTCTTGGCCTACTTATATATGGTGCAGAGATTGTCATGAAGGGTGCAGTAATAATTGCAAAATCATTAAAGATTAGTGATCTAGTTATAGCATCTACCTTGATTGCACTAGGTACAGGATTACCAACTATTGCAGTGAACATAGCCTTTGTATTAACAGGTGGAAACAATGCTGATGCAGCAATAGGTAATGCATTAGGTACAAATTTTGTAAATATAGGGCTAGGATTAGGTATCCCTGCCTTTATACTTACCATTGTGACAAAATATCAAGTTTTTGAAAAAGAAATCCCTATATATTTAGCTGTTGTTGGTTTATTATCTAGTTTTGCATTTGATGGAATAATTTCAAGAATTGAAGGAGTTGTAATTCTTTTAGCATATATAGTCACATTAATAATAATTTATCAATATGCTGCTAGAGAAAAATTACAAAAACAAGATATCGAAGAAATAGATGTAGATAGTAGTACAATAACTAATACTGAAGTTACTGGTAAATCAATTATCTATGCTGTTTTAAATATTGTAATAGGTATAATTCTTCTTATTGGAATAAGTATTGTACTTGCAGTTCTTACACCAAGATTTTCTACCAATTTGGGTATATCTGAATATATTCTTGGTTTAACAGTTATTGGTATTGGTACTTCATTACCAATGATTGTAACATCTACAAAATCTGCTATTAAAGGTTATGTAGATATCGTATTAGGTAATGTCTTTGGGGGTACAATTGCTAATATTGCTTTAGGAATAGGTCTTCCTTCTATTTTTGTACCACTAACTTTTAATACTGAAGCTCTAAATGATTTATACTATTTTGATCTTTTAAATATATTAGTTGTATTTGGTATCTTAATAGAAATGAAGTTACTAGGAAAGGATAAAACATTAAATAGAGTATCAGGAATAATAATTATACTCTTCTATATTATCTATCTAGTAACAAAAATACTATAATTATTTATTCATTAGATAGATTAGATACATTGTTATCATAGTAAGTAATCCTCCCCATATAGTATCTAGTATGACTATGTTCCAATTCCATGTTTTTAATATACCCATATTTGTTAAATTATATGTACCATATGCTAGAACACCAGCAAGAAAACCAAATAATAATATTTGGAATAGATTATCTATATTTACTATTTTATACATAATGTAAACAATTATTGGATAGAATATATAGAATAGAATAACTGGTAGAGCATTAATAGAATTACTCATTATGTCTTGAATATATTTTTGGTACATATTCATAGCAAATAGTCTAATCCAGATAATATCTATGATAAAAAATGCCGATATGGTACCTAATACTTTTAATATCTCCATATAATTTATTTACTAAATTTAGTTATATATTCATTCATATTATACTTTTT
>CAZJKB010000074.1:0-3551 GCA_964546485.1 uncultured Candidatus Saccharibacteria bacterium
ATAATATAAAAACCCAAGTATTGAAACGGGTATTCCAAATATTTTAGAATACTCACTCTCTGCAACTACTGCACAACCGTTATTAGGGCACACAACACCTGTTGAATATGTATCTGCATAGTATATATATACACAAAGCAACACTCCTACCAAAGATAGTAGGAGCATTACAATTTTCTTATCAATTTTATTAATACTAAACTTCATAGTATTTCTAATTATTCAGCTAACACTTTATCAATTGTTGCTTTAAATGTTTCGTATGGATATGCACCTGCTAATACAATTCCATTCTTCACAGTTCCATCACTCTCAAGTTTTCCAATAATAAATCCAGGAGTACCTGATATTCCTGCTGCACTTCCATCTTTAATATCTTTTGCAATTTCATCAGCAAACTGTTTATCATCATAACACTTCTTAAACTTTGTATAATCAACTTTAACTTTCTTAGCCAAATCTAATAACTGTGTTTCAGTCATACCGATATTTGATGTTGTTGTCTGGAATATTAAATCGTGCATTTTAAAATATTCAGTATTACCACCTTGTGCAAATACACATTGAGAAGCTAATGCTTGCTTTGTAGCAATAGGATCATGGAAGCTTAATGGATAATCTCTAAATACCATAATAGCAGTTCCTGCATCAACAAAATCCTTTTTTAACTGAGGATATGTCTGTTCAAAATGTCTCTTACAGAAAGGACACTCATAATCACTAAATTCTACAATAGCTATCTTTGCCTTACTCTTATCTCCTAGATATGGATCATCATCAATTGAAACAGTTGCTGTACCATCACCACCATCCTCAGGAGCTACTGTATCATCATTATTTGCAACATTATTGGTATCTGTGTTTGTATTTGTATTATTCTTTGTAATTACTCCATCTCTTAATGAAAATATAATTGAGAGAGATATCATTAATCCTGATAATAAAATTGAGAAAGGTATAAGTAATTTTTCAAAATCAATTACTATACTCTCTTGTGTTTTCATATTATATTCTTCAACAACTGTTGAAGGTGAATGTACTTTTGTACCATCTATTTTCTTTTTTGCCATTATATATAAAAATTACAACTAAAATGTTATATTAGGGTATATAAATTCATAACAAATGTCAAACATTTGAAATATATAATTATATAAGCGAATGTTAATATATGTATATGAAAAAGTTAATACCAGTAATAATTATTATTCTCACAATTTCCATACTATGTATACTATATGTATATAGAAATACCAATAAACAAGATGATAGGAATATTAATAATGAGATAAAAACGGATGAGAATAACATAGAACAGAAAAATGAAGAGATAATTGAAAAACCAATACAGTATATAGAGTATAGTGAAAAACCTGCAGATGAAACAGATTCATATTTTGAAAAGATCATACAATTAGAAGGTCAATATACATACTATTCTCACCCATTAAAAGTTGAAAAGGATAAAAAAGTAAGATTGATTGTATATAGTCACGGATCTAATACTACAGTATCAAATAGTTTTAATACTCAATTTATGAAGGATTTACAAAAGTATGGAAACTTTTTTTCTAAAAAAGGTTATGCATTCATAGCTTCTAATCAGCACGGAGCAAACTATGGCAATGATGCATCAATCCAAGATATAGAAAATAGTATTAAATATATGAGAGCAAACTATCTGATTGAAGACAAGGTATACCATATTGGTTTTAGTATGGGTGGACTCCCTGCTATATATCATAGTATGAAATATAATAAATCTGTTGGAAAGCTAGCATTACTTGCTCCTGTTACATATTCAACAAGTTGGAAAAATCAGAATAAGCTATCTCTCCTCAAACCTATTGATATTAAAATATGGCATGGTGATAAAGATGTAAATGTACCATACTCAGCATCCCAAGACTTCATAAAAGATTCAAAACAAGCAAATATAAATATTGTATTAGAAACATTAAATAATAAAACACATTGGGATGTAGATACAGAATTAATGAAAGAGATATTAGAATTCTATGAACAATAATTTAGTAAAAACAATATATAAAGAAATAGGAGAAACTCCTCTAGAAGCAATCATTAGGTTCAAACATGATAATCCTGAGTATGCAAACTCTAAGATTAGTTATGCAGGAAGATTAGATCCTATGGCTCATGGACTCTTAATACTTTTAATAGATGATGAAAATAAGAATCGAAGAATATATGAGAATTTAGAAAAAGACTATATTTTTAAAATAATTGTAGGAGTCAGTACTGATAGTTATGATATTTTAGGATTAATAAACAGTGTAAATATAAATAGAGTTAACCAAGAAGATCTTAACCATTTCATTAATAGATATACAGGAGAGATTATTCAAAAACTCCCTCCTTTTTCAGCATATATAGTGAAAGGTAAACCTCTGTATAAATGGGCAAGAGACAACTGCTTGGATAAGATACAGATTCCAGAAAGAAAAGTTACCATCAAGGAATTCAAACATATCTCTACATCATATATAGATTCCAATCAATTACTAGATATAATAATTAAGAGATTACAGATGGTAAATGGAGACTTCAGACAAAAAGATATTATAGATTTATGGAATCTACATCTAAAAAACATACCTAATCAAATCGAGATTATTGAAATGATGACAACTGTATCTTCTGGTACATATATAAGAGGTCTTGTTAATTCATTATCTCAAGAACTAGATATACCAATGTGCTGCTTAGAGATATATAGACCTAGAGTTGATAGATATAAATTAGTTGAATGATATAGTTCAATATAATATACTGTCCGAATGCCCAAACCAAATACAACAATATTTACATCACTATTAATACTCTCACTACTAACCTCTTGTACTCCACAAACTAAATTTCAGCTACCACCTGCTAATGAGTATTCATACGAACCAGAGCAGTTATGCAAGGGGGAGCAATTCATAGATGGTTTTAAAACATATACTCAATGTGGACAGACAATTATAGAAGTAGATCAAATATATCCCACAGATGAAGTATCAGGTTCAAGTAGAATATTAATTGCTCCGAAAATACCAGGCACAGTATTTTCCGATACAGATAGCAAAACGGAGATAATAGGAGAGAAATATAAAGTATATGAAGTATACCTAGATCCTCAACTTAGTATGTGTGCATCCGAGTGGGTCGCATACAAAGAGATGACTCTTCATGCAATTGCAGTAGATATTTTAAGAGAATTAAAAGTATTCGAATATCTATATACGGTATTTCCACATAATCAATTTCCACAAAAAGCCGCAAGATTAGCAATAGCTTTAACCGATGGTTTAGCTACAGAGTTATTAGTAAAGGAATTCAAAGAGGAAGAAATGATTAATAATGGATGTTTAGAAATAGCTGTAGATATAAATAATATACATCATATAATTAATAACCAAGGATTAATCAATGCTCTTGATGATGGAACTATAACACAAGAAGAATTTGATACTATTATTGATGTATATATAAAATTGGCACAGAAATATACTAGTCAAGAATCTATTGAAGATCTAAGAGATTTAAAA
>CAZJKB010000075.1:0-3528 GCA_964546485.1 uncultured Candidatus Saccharibacteria bacterium
TTCATTAAAGGTAATATAGATTATGATATAGTTTCTGATTACTTAATGAATCAATTAGGATATTCAATAGATAAAGTAATATCAAATAATAGGTATTTGATATTAAAGATAAGTAAGGATAGTGTGAATTATATTTTTAAAATGTCTTCAAGTGAAGGTATTAATAATACACTGTTAAATGAATACTCATTTAATATGTTAGTTAGTAATAATGAGTATATAAGTGTTCCTCATGTTTATGATCAAGGTAATATAGAGGGTTTAGAATATATAATTACTAATTTTTTTGAAGGAAAGAAACTTTCAAGTATATTATCTAAAGTTAATGGATTAGTAATAGAGAATCTTGTAAAAACAGCATTATATATTGATTCATATACTGGTAAATATACATATAGAAATGAGATAGAAGATAGGGAAGGGGAAGTATATGAAAAAGTTTCTAGTAAAGCGGATAAGTATATTGAAGTTTCAAAAAGATTTATATCAGAAGTAGATAAAAAATATAAACTTGAGCCATTGTTATCCATACTTGAAAATTATAGAGATATGGATAAGATAGGTTTTTGTCATAATGAGTTTGATCCAGAGAATATAATTATTAATAATTCAAATATCTATCTTTTTCATGGAGAAAGAGCTAGTGGTAGATCTCCAAAATATTTTGATATAGCTGTAATGTATGAAAAACTATATTGTAGCTATTCTCTACCTAATGTTGCTAATCTATTTCTTAGAATATTTATGGATAATATTTCTAAGAATGATATTGAGTATGTTAAAATGGCAATCAAAACAATGATAACTAGTAGATTAATTGGAGGATATTGGGAATATAGTACAGGATTTAAGAAAGATATAAATATGTTAGAAGAATTAAGAATTAAGATATTAAATAATGAATTGATATGAGTGAAGAATTTGGTACAGATAAAAATAAGCTAACCCCTGGATTATCACCAGAGGAATTGTATAATAGGATTGTTGATTATACTGGGTCTGAGAGTAAAGCTAATAGTGTAATTCACGATGCGACAAAAAGATTTCGTGTAAATACACAACCAATATTTTCTGCAGATCCAAGAAATGAATTGAGAAATAGAAGGTTGGTAATCATAGGAATTGTTGTTGCCACAATAGCTTGTGCTGCATACTCTTTTATTTCAAGATTAGAACAGCTAAATCCAGATAGTAATAGTACTCATGCACCATTAATCTATAATGATTTAGGTGAATAACTTCGTTTGATATGTTAATATGTTTATATAATTTTATATTCAATTAACTATGTTTGATAAGAATAGATATCAATTAAGAAAGAAAGTCTTTACACTATTTGGAGCTGAATTTCAAATAACTGATGATGAGAATAATTTAGTGTTATATGCAAAACAAAAAGCATTTAAATTAAAAGAAGATATTCGATTATTTGCTGATAGAGAGATGACAAATGAATTGTTAAATGTTAAAGCTAGAAGTGTAATAGATTTTTCAGCTGCATATGATGTATTTGATAGTAAGAATGGAGATAAATTGATTGGTACATTGAAGAGAAAGGGTCTTAACTCTATTCTAAGAGATGAATGGATAGTACTTGATGAGAATGGACAAGAGATAGCTAAGGTACAAGAAGATAGTATGCTTTTAGCATTGATTAGAAGATTTATGACAGGTTTAATACCTCAACAATATGATGTATTTATGGGTGAGAACAGAGTTATGGATATTAAAGGTAGATTTAATCCTTTTATATTTAAAACAGATTTAGTATTTGAAAGTGAAAATTTTGATAAAAGATTGGGTCTTTCTCTATCTATATTACTTGCAGCAATAGAAGGTAGACAGGAATAATATGAATAATAGAAAAGTATTATTAATATTAATTTCTTTTGCTATTTCTCTTTTTGTTATTATTATACTATCTGTGATCTTTGTTATTCCTAAAACTCTAGAGATTTTTCAAGGGTTAAAAAATAATGAAAAAGTAGAGAATACAAATGTTGGAATAAATGATGACGTCTCTGATTTACCTTCGTATTCTTTGAATGGTCTTGCGCATGTTGAGATGAATGAAGATGGTATTGGTAAGCTATACTATACAGATATTGAGAATAGTAAACAGATTAAGATAGATATCAAAGAAAATCCAATAGAAGTTGGGCAGGTGTATGGAGGTAAATGGTTGATTATTAATACCTCTGAAAGTGGTATTTTAGTATTAGATAAAGTTACAGGGAAATGGAAAGCTATAGATATTCCAAAAATCTCTGGGTATGAGCCTGTACTTACATATATTCCCAATAATTCTGTATCATATGATGGTAAATATGCAGTACTTAGTATTGGATATAATGATCCAAATAGTGAGGAGATGGGCTTGAGTATAAAAGAATCTAATTTATATATATATAACTTCGAAAAGAATGAGTTAAGTAAGATCTTTAATGTAAAGGGTGAGTATAATGTTTTAGGGTATACTTGGAGTGAGGATCAAAATAATCTTTATATTACTTGTCCTCCACTATACTGTACTGATTTTGAGGGCTTAAATGGAGTTATTGAAGTGAATATTGATAGCTTAAAATACAGTCAAGTGTTAAAGCCAGTAGTATTACAAACTGATATGTCTCTTTCTACAAATCCTGTCCATTACACTAATAATGGAGATTATATATTAATTAATGAATCATGTTGTAATCAATCTCAAATTATAATTGAAAAGAATAAGAAGCAGGTAGTTGTAGATTCTGGATATTTTGCTGAAATACAAGATATTAAGAATATATCTAAGGATAATAAGTATGGAATATATGAAAGACAAGCAGGAGATCTATCTGATGGTCTTCCTTTCTTCAATCTTATGATTTTAGATATTATTAATTCAAAAAAGGAAATATTGGTTAAAGCAGATAAGTCAGATGTTTTTGATAAATATTATTGGATTTCAAAAAATGAACTAGCATATCTAACATACACTAGAAATGAAGAAGGGTATAAGTCATCAAGTATGAATTGGAAGGTTGTAAATATTGATACTAAAGAGATAAGAAGTGTACTATAACACCATATTATGATATAATATATCCATAAACTAATGGGGACGTAAGGCTTCGACATTAGTAGTTCTTTAATATTTCAAGCAGAGATTGTATCTCTTTAAAAATACTAAACACACAGATAAGTGTAGAAACAAATCCAATAAAAGCTATTGCTAATTATGTACAAGATTTAGGTAAGAGCTTAGCTCTTAACTTAAATGTTTTAGGCTAATTTGGGAATAGTCTAACCTTTAGTTAGGTTAGCGATATATAACCTTGTCCTTGATCAAGATTATATATCGTTCGTTATCAAGGAGTTGTATCTCTAGTTCATAGAAGACGAGAGTTATAACTATAAGTAAAGTTCTATATAAATATTCTGTTTTATCTATCTTTAGGGGTATTTATTAAAATTAAGATAGATTATGCTTGTATAAAAATATTAGAGTTCGCTGATGGACATGGGTTCAATTCCCATCGTCTCCACCAA
>CAZJKB010000076.1:0-3403 GCA_964546485.1 uncultured Candidatus Saccharibacteria bacterium
CTAAACCGATCTTTTTAAATAGTTTTTTCATATGTGTTGTCATTAAATTGTGACAATATATTATACTCTCCCCTATTATATTTATCAATATTTGAAAATAATAATCAGAACGATATGATATTAGCCTGTAGAATGAAATATTAACTTATTAAACTATAAAAATGGATAATAAAAGAAATGAATTAGAAATAGGAAAAGGATATGAACTACCATATTTAAAGGTATTAGATATACTAACTAGGTATGGAAATCAACATACTGAAGGATTCATTATTGATCAGTTAGTCAATCAATCTCTTAAAGATGATGTAAATCTGGTTGATTACTCTCCAGATATTGAATTATGGGCATATAATCATTTATTCTCATGTTTAAATGAACAAATAGAAGAATTATCACGAGGCCAGTATTCCCTTGATGCTATAGAAAAACTAGGTCTTTTATCATTACTCCTTTTTGATAGTTTTCCTCCAGAATTTGTTGATGAAATAAGTAAGGAGTTTGGAAGTCAAAATTGGTTTAGAGATTTTGCACATGACACAAATCTTCTAGTTAATGAAAATAATGGGAATATTACTACTCAATATGTTTTACAAAAATATAAGGGCATTATTATAGAAAGGATGGGGAGAATCTCTCCAATTTGGAATATAATTGGATTGATAAATATTAGAAATATCTGTCAACAAGAAAAGTATAAAGATAATTTAGGAATTCAAGAGATATTGCAACGGACTGAAGTATATATAAAGGAATTTGAAGTTAATATGTCTACATTATCTGTATTTCAATCAACGGATGATTTGGGAGGTGCTGATGGAGTGTATGTGGGTAATTGTATATATAATCCCCCAGCAACTGATTAAATATACTGTATAATATACACATGAATATATGGAATGATTTAGCAAAAAAGAAAATATTCTCTGTTCTTGCTCCAATGGAAGATGTTACAGATACAGTATTTAGACAAATATTAATTAATATTAATGCTAGACCTGATCTCTTCTATACTGAGTTTACAAATCTTGAAGGTTTCTTCTCTAGAGGTTCTCAAGAAGTTGCTCATAGATTGAAATATATTAATGAAGAAACACCATTAATAGCTCAAGTTTGGGGACTATCCCCTGCCCTATATGAAAGAGGAGCAAAGAGAGTTAAGGAAATGGGTTTTGATGGTATTGATATCAATATGGGTTGCCCAGTTGATAAGGTAATTAAGAAAGGTGCATGTTCAGCATTAATTAAAAATCCGATATTAGCAAGAGAAATTATTGAAAGTACACAACAAGGTGCGGATGGATTACCTGTTAGCGTTAAAACAAGAATAGGATTTAATGAAATACAGACAGAAGAATGGATTGGTCATATATTAACAACAAGACCTAATGCATTAATAGTACATACTAGAACAGTCAAAGACCTATCAAAAGTACCAGCAAGATGGGAAGAGATGAAGAAGGTTGTTAAATTAAGAAATGAAATATCTCCTAGTACAGTACTTGTATTAAATGGGGATGTTACATCTGTAGATTTAGGGGAAAATCTAGCGAAAGAATATGGTTTTGAGGGATATATGATAGGTAGAGGTGTATTTGCAAATCCTTGGGTATTTAATAGGGATATTGATATAAATAATGTGAGTGTACAGGATAGAATAGAGTTATTGAAACATCATATAGAATTATTTAGAGATACTTGGGGTGATGAAAAGAATTTTATTATTCTAAAGAAATATTTTAAGATATATATATCAACATATTCTGGAGCAAGTGAATTTAGAGCAAAATTAATGGAATGTAATAGTTATGAGGAAGTTTTAGGGTGTACTTCTAAACTCTAATGATATATTCATTATCATTTTCGATAAAATCGATTTGTCTTTGTATCAATTCTTTGAGTTCAATAATTAGTTTACTCTTTGCCCAGTCTTTTTGATTCTCATCTAGTACTTCACCTAAACCTGAAAGAATTGTATTAGTTTTAATTTTATTTAGAAACTTAATAAATGATTCATAGAATTCTATTGAATCCATTCCTGTTCTATATTTTATTATGTCATAATTTATTTCACTGGCATATTCTGTTGTAAGAAAGAAATGTATATCGAATAGGTCTCTATTAGCTACTTGTGATCTTTCAGTTGCTGCTACTAGTTTATGAGCAATCATATCTCTTATATCCATAATATTTATTTGAACTCCATAAAAATGTTCAATATGATAATGATTATATTTATGTTCTCTTGTTGAAACCTCAATTTTAATATTTGCTGTACCTTTTTCATAACTAATTAACCAAAAAAGAGTATTATATTTAACACTCTGATCTTTGATTGTAAATCTGCTTGACAATAGTGATGTCATTCTTGATACAATACTATTTATTTCATCAGAATCCTCTTTATAATTAGGAATCAAATCAAAATCCAGATCTATTGAAAACCTAGGGAGATTATAGAAAAGCATTGCAGCTGTACCGCCCTTAAACCCTAGTGTGGGAGCTAATAGATTGTCCTTATAGATATCTATTAGAATATTGGTTAGATTTGTCTTATGTTTTATCTTATTTAATGCTTTCATCCGTTAAATGTATATGCTTGAATAAAATTACTTATTATCGGATTATTCATATATACTTTTGTATTCAATTCCTTCATTAGATCCCAATTAATATCCCTTATATTATCAAAGTATTCTTCCCCATCTAAGTATAATTTATCACAAATTGCTCTTTCATTCATTGCTGTCATAACCCCATTAATATTTTCTATACCTAAGTTGTTTAACAGGATATCATCTTTTATTTTTCTATAGATATATTTCTGACCATCTACTTCTATATCCTCAGATCTATTAGTTATTGCATAGATTGATGTGTATGGTTGAAATACTACACCTGATTTCTGTAATACAGTATATAGACTTATGTATGATGGTTTTCTTAATTTATTAGCTAACTCTTCCTTGGAGTATTCCTTTTTTAAGGAGTATATTCCTCTGGTAATTCTGTATATATACCCTTTATTTATTGCATAACCTAGAGATGAATTTAAAATAGAGGTATCATTTACTCCAGTTATCTGTAAAATCTCTGTAATTGTAAAGATAGTTTGATTATCGTTTTTTTTGTTTAATATTTTACTTGCTATATTCATATGACGCCGAATACTGAATTATTCTGTATTCCATGTTACGACATCTGGTTGTTTATGTCAATAACTAGAATTAATCCATCCTATTTAAATACTCTAAGAAATATTTAATACTCTTTTCAATAATAATGTCTTTTCTAGTTATATCTTTGGTAAGATATACACCTTTTAGTGAAGTACATCTACTTAATGCAACATATGTTTGTCCTGATGAAAATGATCCTCTTCCTAAATCTATAATTATATTAT
>CAZJKB010000077.1:0-3387 GCA_964546485.1 uncultured Candidatus Saccharibacteria bacterium
TATCAGACTAAACTACCACTTTTGGCACTACATTTTGACCATTAGACCGTAAAAACACCAGCAGGACAGATTGATGTCGGATATGTTGTACAATTGGTTTCTGGCACAATTATGACAGTAACAGGATTTACGAAGGGAATTGTAAAAGGCAAGAAGCAAGGCGGAGGGAACATCGAGGTAAATAAATCTTTCATCAGAAAGATAATCGATGTCGTAATCGGCTAGTTTACCCCTTTGAAAACATAAACTCCGATTCCACATTGTTGGAACGTCACGAGCCTATCGGAGTTTATGTTTAAACCTTATTATTTACAATGAATAAAGAGAATTTAACACAACATAGATTTGAAGAAATAAAGAGCTTCTATATTAAAGATCCTAAATTATCAACTAAAATACATCTATTATGTATTGATAAGTATGTACATCATCCAGATAGTATTGCATTTGTTGAAATTGAATATGAAGAGGATGATGAATATGAAATAAAGAGTGCAGATGTAGTTGTATTAAATCATCCAGATACAGTAGAGGAGTACTTTAGACAGGGAGAGACAAGTAAGCAAAAAGTGAGTGAGAATAATAATTCTCTTCCTTTTGTACTTGAGGATGAAGAACAACTATTAGACTGGTTACTATCAGAAGAGATATCTCATGTACTATTAGCATCTAAAAGAAATAAAGAAGAAACAATTAAAAGAATATTTCCTGATTATATAGAGAGTGATGAAGATACTCATGAAGATTTTCCTATAGAGATATTAGTATCTAGATTAGTACTACTATATTTTATTAATAAATATCCTGATAGAAGAGAAGAAGTATTATCATTATTAAAAGAGTCTATTAGAACAAAGAAAGCAATACAACCATATGTTAACTAGTAAATATATATATGACAGAATTAATACTTGAAAGGGTAAGTAATAGTGATATAGAAGAGATAGCATTATCTGTACTTAACCAACATATTAAGGATGGATATACTCATCCTATACATTTCTATGGAGTAACGGAAGATACTAATTTTGTAGAAGAAACATTAATGAAAGTTATGAAAGATCATACTGATTTTAAATGTATATTAATTAGACCATCTTGTGTAAAAGTTCCTGATAAATTCCTCATTTCTATAAATCTATATACTGGAGAAGAAGAATATAAAATTATATATATTTCTGATTTAGATAACTATCATAGAGATTTTGCAATATTAAATGGTATTCAGGTAAGAATAGAAGCTAGAAGGAAAGAGATAGTAGAATTAGAAATACATTAAACTAAAAAAGGAGAGGAGCTGTACCTGCCAACTCCTCAATCTGAGTAATTTATACAATAATTATATTTGAAAATCAATATTATAGAGCTATAAAATCATCTGTACTATATTAATCACTAGTGTTAAAATATTAATCATGGATAACAATACTGTTAAGATATATATGTCTGGGGGTATTTGCTGGGACTATGAGGTAGATATAAATGGAGTACCATATGATGTAATCGCACTTTGCCCCAAAAAGAATTGCCATGGTAAACTAATCAAAGATATTGGAGCAAAGTATAAACATGGAGAATGGAAATACAAATGTATAGTTTGCGATTGTAAAATAACATTGAACAAATCAATTGAGGAAGAAGGAAAGATATTTCTACACAGATTAGAATCACAAAAATATAAAGATGCAGAATTAATCAAAATTGATGATGAATTAATAAAACTCACAGAAAGTGAATTGAAAGATGATAAAGATTATTGGATTACAGCAAAATTATCTGAAAACAAGAGGGGTAATAAACAACTAATGATATTAGTAGGTAGTAAGAGGGAGGAGGACAAAACACAACTCTTTATTGATATTGCAAATGAAAAATTATCTTTTGATCAAAATAATATACATCCTAAAGAAATTTTCACAAAAGTTGTTGCTACTTTCAAAACTACAAAAAGTATTGTAAGAAAAAACTGAAATAGTCTTAAAATATACAATAAGATTTATAATTACAAAATTAATGTACAGAGCTTAGACTCGAACATTTGAATTACCAAAAAGAATTACTTCTTCTTGGTATCACTTCTTTTCTTCCGCCAAGAGCCATCCTTATTTCTTGCTCTTGGTTGTTTACCACCTCCCTCATCTCTAACATGAGGGATTCGTCCCGCTTTTCTATTTGCCATTTAATTTACCTCCTTTCAATTGTGATTTTCTAAGCTCTGTACTCATGTTTAAATATAGGTTAATAATCTTATGGTCTCACGACATTACATTCAGGCTTGTATTTATCATAGAGCTGTCTTTCAAAATAACTTAACGAGGAGACTTGAGGTACTTCTGCAAAACTAAACCCACAAGTATGTCTAGAAATAATATTCTTTAAGGTGGTGTTAGGTTCATCAGTGGAGAGATGAGCTAATAGGCGGGTTTTCAAATCTTGGGATTGACCTACATATGAACATTTCCAATCTCCAGAAGTTTGTTTAAGCCAAATAATATACACTCCACTTCTTGAAGGAGTATTTCGAGACACAGTATCTTCATTATATACTGCAAAATTTTGCCAATCCAACATAAAAATATGCTTAATTAATTTAATTGTTTTGGGCAGTATATCCCTCGACAAGGAGGGGTATATAAGGTATAATTATATACACTAAAACCTTATAACATATTTAAAGCAAACAATCAATATGAAGAAACAAATGTCTGAAAAACAAAGAATTTTCTTTGCTTATTTAAAAGATTATTTTGCACAGAAAAGCATTTCGCCAACCTTTGAAGAGATAAAAAAGTCTCTAAAGATTAAACATAATTCAACAATTATCTACTATCTCAAACAGCTTGAAGAACTAGGGCTGATATATAAAAATGCTGGTTCTAGAGGTATTAATCTTACAGAGAGTATTAACTTCTCTAAAATACCTATTCTTGGCTATGCAAATGCAGGTTATCCGACAGCATTAGCTGAAGAAGATCTACTTGGCTATATAACGGTAGATAATCGATTAACAAAAAATAATCACAATATCTTCAGCCTTATTATTAAAGGAGATTCAATGAATAAAGCTCAAATAAATGGTAAGTTTTTAGAGGATACACATTATGCAATAGTTGATAAAAATAAGGAATATAAATCAGATTCTATTGTCCTAGCGATTATTGATGGAGCAGCTACTATAAAAAAACTTTCACTTGACGGTCATAGTATAAGATTACTTCCAGATTCTACAAATCCGATACATCATCCAATATTTATAAGTGAAAACGAGGATCTATTTATTAACGGAGTTGTGATTGATGTTCTATAGACTTACAAAGATGTTTCGGATAATTTGCTAATCTTGAAGAATACTCATATAAAATGTAATATATCAAAAGAATAATCTAT
>CAZJKB010000078.1:0-3376 GCA_964546485.1 uncultured Candidatus Saccharibacteria bacterium
AAAAGGAGAGGAGCTGTACCTGCCAACTCCTCAATCTGAGTAATTTATACAATAACTATATTTGAAAATCAATATAATAGAGCTATAAAATCATCTGTACTATATTAATCACTAGTGTTAAAATATTAATATTTAATTAAACATTAATAATATGTCTAAATTCTTAAAGAGATTTCTTAAATTTAGAGATGCAAGAGATTGGAAACAGTTTCATACTCCAGAGAATATATCCAAATCTATATCTATAGAAGCAGGAGAACTATTAGAATGTTTTCAATGGACAAATAAGTATGATATTGAAGATGTGAAGTCTGAAATGGCTGATGTATATACATATTTACTATTATTAGCTCATACTTTAGATTTAGATCTTGAAGAGATTGCATCAAAGAAATTAGATATTAGTGAAAAGAAATATCCTATAAATAAAGCAAAGGGGAATGCAACAAAGTATAATAAATATAAGAAATAGTAACGATGATTGTTTATGAAAATACAAAAGCAAAATATTTAAATGATGTAAGAGAATCATCAATTGAAGAAATTATCCACAGTGCAATTCAAAATAGACTAGGTATTAATGTTGGACAAAATGAAATAAGATCATGGCAAAATTCATTAAAAGAAATGTATTTCATTCTTGAAGATAAAGATATACCTGAGAACTCAAGAGTAGCTATTGAATATAGGATTCCACAAACTTCAAAGAGACTAGATTTTGTAATAACAGGTGAGAATGAGAAGAAACAAGAGGAAGTAATTATTGTTGAATTAAAACAATGGGATAAAGTTGAAAGAACAGAGAAGGATGCAATAGTAAAAACAAGATTTCAACAGGGAGAAAGCGAACATGAACACCCATCATACCAAGCATGGTCATATGCAATGTTACTAAAGAATTTTAATGAAACTGTATATACAGAAAACATACAAATATCACCTTGTGCATATCTACATAACTATACCAGAGATGGAGTAATTGATAATAACTTCTATACAGATTATATAAATAAAGCACCAATCTTTCTTAAAAACGAAAAAGATACATTTAAACATTTCATTAAAACAAGAATTAGATATGCAGATCAAAAACATACATTAAAAAGAATTGAATATGGAAAGATAAAACCATCTAAAAGCCTTGCAGATAGTTTGAAATCTATGTTAAAAGGTAATCAAGAATTCATTATGATTGATGATCAAAAACTTGTTTATGAAACTGCACTTGAGTTAAGTAAAAAAGCAAATATTGGTAATAAGAAAGTATTAATAGTACAGGGAGGACCTGGAACAGGAAAATCTGTAGTAGCAATAAACTTACTAGTAGAATTAACGAGGAGAGGACAAGTTACAAAATATGTTACAAAGAACTCAGCACCAAGAACTGTATATGAAAGTATGTTAACAGGTGATTTTAAAAAATCACAGATAAGTGAACTCTTCTCTGGTTCTGGATCTTTTACAGAAACACACAGTAACTACTACGATGCATTAATTGTAGACGAAGCACACAGACTTAATAGAAAATCGGGCATGTTTAAAAATAAAGGAGAGAATCAGATAAAAGAAATAATTAATTCTTCAAGACTTTCTATATTCTTTATTGATGAAGAACAGAAAGTAACTTGGGAGGATATAGGTGATATAGAAGAGATTCAGAAATGGTCAAAATTCTATAATGCAGAAGTAGTTAAAGTATCACTGTCCTCTCAGTTCAGATGTAATGGATCAGATGGATATATTGCATGGTTAGACCATGTATTACAAATAAGAGAAACTGCAAACTATAATCTTCTAGAGAATGATTTCGAATTTAAAATTATTGATAGTGCACAAGAACTAAGAGAAAGAATTAATGAGAAAAACAAAGAGAGGAATAAAGCAAGAATAGTTGCAGGATATTGTTGGAACTGGATAAGTAAAAAGAATAAAGACACCTATGACATTACTATACCAACAGAACCCGATTTTAATATGAAATGGAATTTAACAACTGATGGTAATCTATGGATATTAAAGCCAGAATCAGTTAGTGAAGCAGGATGTATTCATACTTGTCAGGGATTAGAACTTGATTATGTTGGTGTTATAGTAGGTCTTGATTTGATAGTGAGAGATAATAAGGTAATAACAGTACCGACATCTAGAGCAAAAACAGATACATCACTTAATGGATTTAAAAAACTAGCGGAAACAGATAAGATAAAAGCATATGAAAAGGCAGATTTGATTATCAAAAACACTTATAGAACATTAATGACTAGAGGAATGAAGGGATGTTATGTATATTTTACTGATAAAGAGACACAAGAGTACTTTAAGAAAGTCACTAGTAAGCAATAATGCAAAATTGTAATCTAAAAGATATCTTTACAGAAAACTTTCCCGATGTGAAAACTAATCGAGAATTATTCAGCATCTTTAACAAAAATCCAAAAATAGATAAATATTATATAACTACATCTGCGATACCTGAGAGACGAAAGAAAATATCATCTATATTTAATGATTTTAGGGAATATGCATCTAAACATTTTTTAACAGAATTAAGAAAAGACTTTCATGCACGAACATGGGAGATGTATTTATCTGTTATTTTATTAAAGAATAATTTAAAGATAAAAGTATCCCGAAAAGATAAATGGCCAGATATAATTATTGATAATATTGCAAATATTGAATGTGTGACATGTCAGAATGCACAAGACCCAACAAAACCAGACTTTGTACCCCAGTTACGAATAGGTATTGTTTCAGATGTACCAAGAGATCAAATTTTACTTAGAATATCTAATTCTATTTCTAGTAAATATCAAAAATATATGAAATCTTATAAAAAGGATAATAGTAAATTACCTTTTATAATAGCAATCAACAGTGGGATCTTTGGACTACATCAAAATGGAATTTTTCCAATCATACTTGATTATACAAATGGAGTAGATAATATTGTAGTTAACTTCGAAAGGAAAGGATTAGATGTTAGATCAACAGGATTAACGATAACAACAAGAGATAGTATTCAAAAAGGGTTATCAACAATAGATTCAAATATATTTGGAAATGATAAATACAAAGAAATAAGTGCAATAATTTTCTCATCAAATCTAATTATTAATACTCCAGATTTATTAGGATCTGACTTATTACTTATAAAGAATAAATTTGCAGAAAATCCTTTAGGTAATGATCTTGATTTTATTCAACAACCAAAGAACAAGCGATATAAAATTCGTTTTATGTAAGAAGAAATAGGATATAGTATAGATAATATTAATACAGATAATATATTCTTTGATAGTGTAATAGTAGATAATAATCTAATGATAAATACACTCTTTCATATTACATTAGATATTAATATAGTAAATAATAT
>CAZJKB010000079.1:0-3317 GCA_964546485.1 uncultured Candidatus Saccharibacteria bacterium
TATGTGTAGTAGGTATTATATAGTATAGTTTAGAGTTGTGCAAGAGTATTTAAAAATGATATTATTAGAATATGATACCAAAAGATATTCATCTCGGTTCTCAACAAGAAGACCAACAAAAAAAAGAAAATCAAAGACAAATCCCATTAGTCGGAGTAATCCCTCTTAATCCGTATACTTTAATAGAGGATCTGGAATCAGCAATCTCTGGACAAAAAAGCCCAGATTACTTTCAACAAAGACATGAAAATCCAGGGATATACTCATATAGAAATACAGAAGAAATGCAGACAGACCAACCAACACCCATATATCTAAAGGTAAAAAAAGAGGATAATAATACAAAAGACATAAGAATACCCCTAACTCCTCTTGCTGCAAGAGCAAATAGAGCAAATTGGCAAGACGATGATAAAGGAATGGAATATCAAGAAGCTAGCAATCGAGAATTAGCAAGACAAAGATACTCAGATGTATTGAATAGTAAAAGGAATAGAAGACAAAATGGGGAATCCTCTAATCCACAAACTACATTTGAAATGACAGCACAAAGGAATTTCACCACAAATTCGATCTCTGACAACTTAGGAGATATTTTTGGGCCACAAATCGGACTCAATCTAGACTATAATAAACAAGTTGATATTACATTAGTATTAAATCCCAGTGCAACGACAATACGCACAGAAGTAGGTTCGTATTCCGGACAAATTTACCAAAACAGACAAGAAAAAACTCAAGCAATTACTTCAAACACATTAGGAGGATCATCAACATTCATAAAAGTAGAAGGGAAATATTGGAGAATTGATAGTAGAGAAGCAGAGGGAAATGATAACCCAGTAGTTGAAATATTACCCAATCTAAAACCACCAACCCAGCAAGATTTTTTAAATTTATACATAGAAAGATTAAGACCTATTTTTGAGAAAACAAAGGATGATAACTTTAGACCAAAGGTATTTATAAAGGATCAAGAGAACCCAATACTAATTGTTGGATTTGCAGTAGATGATGACTATAGTGCAGACGAATACGATAGGGTTATCATCACCCAACAAGACAGTAAAGATGTTTTTTTCTTCATAAGAAGAGATCAAATACCTAATATTGATTCGCTGGATAAGAACCAAAAAAGTTTAGCTCTGTATCAATTAGTATCTGATATGAGCGACATATTAGAAAACAAAAGAAATTATGGCAATATAAGACTAGAAGCAACAAGAGACAGATAATCAACTACAATCTTCCATTAATCAAATCTGAAAGTTTGATAGTGTCAGTATCCTCCTTATTCTTTAACCGTTGAAACAACCCATTTGTTGTTGTAACTCCCAACCCTTCATTTCTATTAAATACTATTCTTGAGGAACCTGATCTAATTAGCGAATCTCTTAATTCCCCGACATTCACAGATAGATTCAATGCATTAAATTGGGGCAACTGAACACTACTCAAGCCAGAAAGATTTAATAATTGAAGAAAAAGAGTTGGTCGTAATTCCTTAGGAGTATTCATAAATATATAATCCATATATACATGATATTCTTGTCTACCAAAACTACCCCTAATTTCCACACCGCGAAGCATTGTACTAATAAAAGCATTAATTGCTAACTGTGTCCTACCAACTTCTGCACTAAGTGTGTCCGATCTCTCCGTGATAGACCCAGAAGATACAGCCATTTCTTGTAGTTGTTTTTCTAGAATTGCTTTATCTGACTCAAGTCTCTTTACAATAAATTGACTCCTAGATAATTCCTCTTTTGTTTGTTGAATTTGACCATCCTTTTGATACATTTGTTCAACAACTTTTTGTAAGAACCCTTGTAACATAAATACATCACCCACTTCAATCTCTATGCCTAACAAACGGGAATATTCCTCGATTAATTTATCAACACCAGCTAAAGCTTCTCGCAATTGACTATTCTCTTGCAATAATCTTACATTTTCTTCTTCCTTTGCTTGAACCACAGCCTGTAAACTTTCCTTTGAGGCTACAGATTCTTCAGCTCTTTTATGAGTAGCTATCAACCCTTCTATTATAGGAATAACAGGTGAAAGCTGTTTCTCCACATCAGTCCTAATATCTCGATTAAGAGAAGATATTGCAAAACGTATACCATCAGCCTGTCTAACTGCCTTCTCATAAGATTCTCTTAGCTCAACCCTTCTTTGTTTTGCTTCGTCACTCTCCAATTCCAACCTTTTGTCTATCGCTTCTTTCAATTCAACACTTAAAGTTTCTTTATCTATAAATCCTTTTGCAAAAAATCTTTCAAATAATGCAAAAACTTGATAATTCAAAACTAGATCATCACTATTGATTGCATCTAAGATATTCTTACTTGTTACATGTTTGGAAGTACGAAAATGTGCATAATCTTTAAAATTAGGTACCAAATTATTATAAACATCTGCAAGAATTTGATTCTGATCACAGTAATAATAACTCGATTGCAATTCATTTATCAATTCATCTGATTTCTTAGGGTCTTCTAACATCTGACTCAAATATGCTCGAAGTTTTCCTCTACGATCAATAATAGATTCTATAAAATCATTGCTATCTTGATTTGATATTTCACCAGAGTTTATTAATAAACCCCGATAATCATCTAAAGATAACTGATCCGAATAATTTACATTATTCAAAGAATCACCAAGGCTTTGTCTCATTTCTGCAAATAAAACACTTATCTCATTACTTCTATTGCTAAAAACCTCTCTGTATATTGTATTCATCTCTTCATTAGAAGGACAAGAATATCTATCTACTTCCCTGGCAACAACAACATCTATATTACTCCCATCAGTTACTTCGTTTGATAAGGATGCAACATATTGATTTGGTTGAAAACCACTCTGTGTTGCTTCAAGTTTTTTTCCTAGTATATATGGAGGTCTTACACTATCAGGATCAGGTAATTTATTTAATTCTTGCTTTAAAGAATCCCTATTCCTCTCTGCTTTTTCAAGAGACGAAGAAGCTTCCTGCATAACACCAACCCTTTCCTGAGTATTATCAACTGCTGATTTCAATAGTGGTTCACATATAGGCATTAGTTCATCTGGTATATCTGGGAAACCTGATGGTAAGTATTGCCTTAGTTGTTCTAATGGTGTGACCTTAGTCCTAGTTTCTGGCTTGTTTGGCATAGCCCCTGCTGCACTTGCATCCATTGTCAGAATAAATTCTCTTCTATTACCAAACATATACTAAAACACTAAATATTAATAAAACAATTATACACTACAGCTCCTCCACTTTAAATACATCATATGGTTGTTTATCTACCCTATCCCATTCTATT
>CAZJKB010000080.1:0-3213 GCA_964546485.1 uncultured Candidatus Saccharibacteria bacterium
CTAGATGAACCAACAGCTTCTATTGATGCAGTAGCAGAATATAATATATTTAAGAGAATATATAAATTTATGACTGATAAAACAGTTATTATTATTTCTCATAGATTTTCTACAGTTAAGAATGCTCAAAGAATTATTGTATTTAATAAAGGAAGGATTGTAGAAGAAGGCAGTCATTCAGAATTATTAAAACAAAATGGAAGATATGCAAATGCATATAAACTTCAAGCTGAAGGATATGAAAATAAATAAATTATATCAATGAATTAATATAGCTTATTAAATCTCTAATGGAAGTACTATTTTCGTGTTGATAAAAATATTTCTCACCTTTATCAATTAAATCATTTAGAATTTCTTTACTCATATGTGTTTCTCTGGCTTGAGAATAATCTATATTTGAATGCTTATGATTTAACTTAAAATATAATACCCTATCAGATAATATCATTGTTACAACTTCATTAATCTCTTTATCTTCTATTAGGTCATTATCATGAATATAATTGTGAATTAATTCGTGTGTAATATATATACTATTATAATTAGGAAAATCATTTCTTAATGCCCATTCTATATATTTTCCATTATAATATCTACCTGCTAATAGAAACTTTGGAACAAGATATATATCAACATTCCTATTATCATTAATACCCAATGTTGATAAGAATTTGGATATTAGTTTTTGATTTTTTAACCATTCAGATTCAATTTCCAATTTATCCTTTTCTACTTCTTTTATAATATTGTCCAAAGATTCTAATTCAGAAATTTTTACTAAAAATCTACTCACATTATCAAACATATTCTTATATGGAATTCCATCTACTACTTCATAAGGCAAATCTTTCAATCCTTTCCTTACTATGTCATATGATACTTTATCTAAATGAAATGCAATATTTTTGAATTCAGTCATATACTGTATATTCTTCTTACTAGAACCTTTTCTTATACGGTTTAATTCAGAATAATTGATTAAGTATTGAGAGATATGAATACGATCTATTTTTAAAGATATATTATACATATTAACTTAAAGGTCCTTGATCTGGTAATACAAATTGTCTTAGATTATCTTTATTCACTACTATTGGTGTTGGAGTCCCTTCAATAATCATCCTAGCAACTTTTCTAACAAGTGTAGCAAGATTTCTTTCTAATTGTCTTAATCCTGCATCATAGCCAACTGGTCTAACTAGCATTGGCCATACTTCTTCTTCTATCACTAATTTATCATCACTAATATTCATATTCTTTAGTACTTTTGGTAGAGAGTATTGTTTAGCAATGACTATCTTTTCTTCATCTGTATAACTTGTAAACCTAATTACTTCCATTCTATCAAGAAGAGCAGCTGAAAGAGATCCAAGGTTATTTGATGTACAGATAAAAAATACATTGGATAAATCAATTGGGTAATCGATATAGTGATCTATAAAATGACTATTCTGCTCTGGATCTAGAATCTCTAGAAGAGCAGCCATAACATCATACAGTAGCCCTGAACTACCACTTGATTTATCTATTTCATCAAGGAGAATAACAGGATTCATAGTCCCTGCCCTCACTAATGCTTTAATTATTTGACCTGGTTCTGAATCTGGTAAAGATTTTGGTACTCCTCTTAAATATTGAACACTACCAATAGCACCAAGTGAAACTCTAACAAATTTTCTACCCATCGCATTTGCAATTGATTTAGCAATAGAGGTCTTACCTACACCTTGTAATCCTGTGAATAACATAACTGGTGCATTTGCAGAACTTCCTCTTAATACAGACATACCCTCATTTACATTTTCAATACTACTTCCATTTTGTTTCAACTGCATAACAGCAAGATAGTCTAGAATCAATTCTTTAACAGTATTCATTCCATAGTGAGAACTATCCATTAATCTCTTAGCATTAATAATATCTAAATTGTCTTTAGATACTTTTCCCCATGGAATAGATGTTACCCATTCAACATACTTATCTACTGTTTCAAATTCAGAAGAGTAACTACCTTTTTTAGCCATTCTTCTTAATCTTTCAATACTTCTTAATGCACTATCTTTGATATCTAATGGCAAAGGAACAGAATTAATCTTTGATACAAGTGCTTCTATTTCACCAATAACTTCATCATTAATTGTCTGTATTACTTGAGGATTCATATATACAATATATCAAAGAAAAATGGAAATTAGAACATTGATATTATTCCTGCATCTTGCACTGGTTGTTTTAATCCATCATCCCAATTTATTTTAATTTCTCTTGCAAAACCAGATTTATCATAGAATTTTATATATCCTTTTTCTTTACCAAAATCATAAAGCTTTTTTGTTAATCTAACATCCTCTAAACAATACTCCCTAAGCTTATCAAGTTGTCCAGAATGAAAATATTTAACAGCATCTCCACCATTACCAATCTTTCCTTCTCCAAAAGTAGCTGATGTTAAAGAATCAAGCTTTGGTCTAAATCCTAATGCTTTTTGTGCAGCAACCATTAAATCTAATTGAGGAAGTTTGTGAATATCTTCTCCTAAATAGTTTGCAATTACAGGCATATCAAAATGAAAAATATTATATCCAACAATTAAATCTGCATTATTCATTAAAGCTCTTAAAGCCTCCATATCCTTTTCCCAAATATCATATGATTGATTATTACTATCAATAACTCCTGCATATGATATCTTCATGGCTTTCATATCCCAACTACCATAATCAGGTAATATATTACTTGTTTCTACATCTAAAAAAATCATAGTATATGAATTGTATAATAATCTGGGGATTTGTCAAAAATTTATTAATTAAGTTTTAATATACCATTAATGAAATTATACGTGTATTCTATATCATTACATAACCAGTCATGATTACCATTAACAATATACCTATTTCTATAATTTTCAATACAAGAGATATTTTTGAAGTATTCATCATGATTACTCATCACAATATACATATTATCACTATCTTTCGTAACAGTTGGATTAACAATATTATCCAAAGTATTCATAGTATGAGTATATTGAAATTTGGCTCTTGTTAAAAGATTTATAAAAAAGGTTAGATTTGAAATAAAATAATAAATGAATAATCTAGGAAACCGAATTGGTGCTAAAAATGATTTCAGAAGAGTCAGAATTATTACTTTACCCGCTGAATAATTAGGATTATATATTGTTGAATTACATAATATATATTTATT
>CAZJKB010000081.1:0-3194 GCA_964546485.1 uncultured Candidatus Saccharibacteria bacterium
ACTATTTTTAATTATCTCTCATAGAATATGGTATTTATGTTTATCTAAATATACTAGTGTAGGTTAATATAAATTTTAATGAACTAACATTATGACAAGGCAAGAAGCATATGAATTAGTATGTGAATATACAACAAATAAAAACTTAATTAAGCATATGTTAGCAGTAGAAGCCGCTATGATAGCATATGCTAAATACTTTAATGAAGATGTAGAGAAATGGTCTGTTGTTGGATTAGTACATGATTTTGATTATGAGAAGATGAAAGAAGAGCATCCATCACAATGGGGATATGAAATACTTAGGGCTAGAGGAGTTACCGAAGATATGATTCAAGCAATAGTAGGGCATGCAGATAGAGAGAATCCATTAAGTAGGCCTGATAATATGTGTAGAGCATTATTTGCATCAGATGAACTCACTGGTTTTATTGTAGCAATTGCTTTAATGAAACCAAATCAGTTATCAGATGTTGATGTAGAAAGTGTTAAAAAGAAGATGAAAGATAAAGGGTTTGCAAGGGCAGTAAATAGAGATGATATTATAAATGGAGCTAATGAATTAGGCATATCATTGGATGAGCATATACAAATAGTACTAGATGCAATGAAGAGTATAAAAGATGAATTAGGATTAAGATAATTGATGACATTTATTCTAAATAATCATATAATTATACTATGATATTATATATTTTAATTAGTTCTTCATCATTCTCATCAGGTCTGCTTGCAGACCAATTAAGTATATAAATATAATTAAAGATTTCGAATAAATAAATTAAGATAAAAGATTATGATAGATATTAAAAGAATAGTAGAAGATAGAAATAATGTAGAAAGAGGATTACTTAAGAGAATGAGAAAAGAGGATTTAGATTTAGATACTATAATTGAATTATATAATCAAAAGAAAGAATTACAACAACAATTTGAACAGTTAAGAGCACAACAAAAGAGTTTTAATGAAAAGATGGCAAGTGTACAGAAAGGTAGTGATGAGTTTAAAACCCTTGTGTCCGAATTAAAAGATATGTCCGAAAAAGTTAAGGATGCTGAGCTTAAAGCTAAAGAGGTAGATGATAGATTATATGAGATGATGATTAAATTGCCTAATGTTCCGGATGAAGATGTTGTCGCAGGGGAGAAAGAATCCAATGCAGTTGTTTATACCTATGGTGAGATACCTAAATATGATTTTGAAATAAAAGATCATTTAGATGTTGCCGAAGGACTTAATCTCATTGATATGAAGAGGGCTTCTAAAATTAGTGGTTCTGCATTTGTTATGTATACAGGTATGGGTGCAGTACTTGAATGGGCATTACTTAATTATTTTATTAAATCTCATTTACAAGATAATTATACAATGATATTACCTCCTCATCTTCTATCTGAAGAATCAGGATTTGGTGCTGGTCAATTGCCTAAATTTAGAGAAGATGTGTATTGGACTGAAGATGGTCTGTTTCTTTTACCAACAGCTGAAACAGCATTATCAAACATATATAGAGATGAAATAATTCCTGAGGAAAAATTACCAATAAAGCTATTTGGATATACACCTTGTTACAGAAGAGAAGCTGGTGGTTATAGAACAAATGAGAGAGGATTAATAAGAACTCATCAGTTTAATAAGGTTGAGATGTTTATGTATACCACTCAAGAACAGTCAGATGCATGTTTGGATGAATTAGTAGGAAAAGCTAAGAAATTAGTTGAAGGTTTAGGATTGCATTATCAATTAACTAAGTTAGCTGCAGGTGATTGTTCTGCTGGAGCAGCTAAAACCTTCGATATTGAGGTTTGGATGCCATACCTTAAGAGATATCAAGAAGTTTCTTCATGTTCAAATGTTAAGGAGTATCAATCAAGAAGAGCAAATATAAAGTATAAAACAACTGATGGTGAGAATAAATATGTACATATGCTCAATGCATCAGGACTAGCAACAAGTAGATTGATGGTTGCAATACTTGAAACATATCAGAATGCAGATGGTTCTCTTACAGTACCTAATGTACTTAGAGAGTTTGTAGGTAAAGATAGAATAACACTTAATTAATAATTAAATATATGAAGTATTATTTATCAATTATTCCTAATCAAAGTACTAACTATTCTATTAGAAAAGTAGTTGGTGATGTTGGTAGAGTATTTCATGATCAAGAATTAGATGTTAGATATACCAATCCTGAAATGTATTCCATTAACATGATATATCTAGGAGAGAATCTAAATATATTTCAGAAACTAATGTTAAAATATAAATTATCAAAATTTCGATTTAATAATTTCTATTTATCATTTGGTAATGTTAAAGTTGGAAAGAAAAGAGAATATAAAGGGTTGGTATATTTAACTATTGATAATGGTGGAGATAATTTAAGAGATATGTATTTCAAGCTTTGTAAAGTCCTTGGTAATCAATATAATAGTTTCTTTATCCCTCATATTTCATTAGGAAGAATAAATAATGATTTAAGTGCAGAGGAATTTAGTAATATTGATGTCGCATTAACAAGTTTTAACAATGAATATAAATATAATAGAGATGAAATAAGTGTGAGTAAGTTATTATTGATTGCTAGTGATAATACAAAATTAGAAATTATTAAAGAGTATCAATTACTTTAGCATCTTTATTTCTTTTAAACCAAGTAATCTGTCTTTTTGCATATTGTCTTGTATGTATATAAATTTGTTTATATACATCTTCTAGTGAACATAGATTCTCAAAATACGGAATAAACTCTTTATAACCAATAATATCTAGGGCTGGATATTTTTTATCTTTATACTTATCATATACAGCTTTTGCTTCTTGCTGTATTCCATTTTTTATCATTTGTTCAATTCTAATTGCTATGTTTTTTTCAATTATTTTTATATCTGGGAGTATTATTGTATATTCGTACTTATCTCGATTAAATATGGATTTCTCTCTATTTTTATTTTTTATATGTGATATTAATCTCCTTTTATTCTTTCTATCACTTTCATTTAATAACTCCAAGCTGTTTGCTAGGATATTTTGTAATTCTTCAACTGTATATGATTCATAATTAGTATCATCTGTACTATTTTTGCTATCATATACATTACTATATCTATATATAAAACTATCTATATATAATCCTGAACCTCCAACTAGTATTATATTTCTATCTTTTAAGTCATTGCTTTCAATTATT
>CAZJKB010000082.1:0-3113 GCA_964546485.1 uncultured Candidatus Saccharibacteria bacterium
TTTATTACCACTTGCTTTAGGATAATCTATTGCAAAACTAAATGCTATTTCAAGATAGGCTCTTGGTCTATCCTTTGCTAGTTTAATATATAAAGATTTATGTGATGGATCACCAAGTTGTGTAGCAAGTCTAAGTCCATAATCTTGATACTCTTTAGTAACATGTTTTCTTCTTTTCTCTACATCTTTTAAATACTGATCTTTATTTAATATATTTGATATTGATTGCATATAGATATGATATCATAATATGATTATTTTCTCTTTATTATTTTATTACTTAAAGTTGATAATTATCTAATTTATCTTTTACAATATTCCATCTAGGGTACTTTTTATTTAATAACTCATAAAACCTTTTTGAATGATTGGGTACTTCCATATGACATAATTCATGTGTGATAACATAGTCAATACAATCAATGGAGTATTTTATTAATTCTGGATTTAAGATAACTTTTTTATTTAATAAATAACTTCCCCATCTTTTATTCATTTTCCTAATCACTAACTCAGGAATAAATTCATAATCAAATTTTAATAATACTTCTTTATACCTTAGATTAAACACCTCATTTGTTTGTTTTTCATACCAACTATTGAGTACTTTTCTAGTATATCTAAAATTAGTAATTCTATTACTAGTTTGAAGCATAATTTTGTTCTTTTGCAGAGTAACAGAATCAGAATCGCCAAGAATAATGTCTAACATATATTGCTTACCTAAATACATAAAGCTTTCACCTGATACATATTCTTTTAACTTTCTTTTCTTTTGAAATTTACTAAAATACTCAAGATTATTCTTCAACCATTTCCATTTTCTCATGAGAAAATTATTTATCTTTTCTTCAGAGATTTCTTTAGGTGCTTTAAGAAATATTTTTAAGTTTGGTTCAACAACCAAAGAAATAGTTTTTCTATTAGTCAGAACTAAAACATAATCATAACTTTTTGTACCAAAATGAAAAGTCTTCTTTCTTCTCATCTTATATTAATTCATAATTATTTTGAGCTAATTCCATAGCCTTATCAATTATTCGATGAGTCTGTTCATTGGTTATGTTTATGGCTTTTTGTTGCTTAACAATATCGTAAATATAATCATCTAGTTTGTTTTTCATAATTCTTTTTTTCTCATTATTGATATGCCAATCAACGACAGACTCATTTTTCAAAACATTTAATATATCTATCGATAAATCTATTATATCATCATCATTTATATCTAATGAGTTAAACTCTGATTTCAAATTCCTATAGAAAATATCTGCCCCTTTAATGTTTCTAACTTTGTATGGAGTATCGTTATCTTCCTTACCGAGTACCAAGTTACTTATTTCTTTTGCTTGTTTTAATGCTTCAATATCAGATAGTTTGTTATCTCTCATTTGTCGTAGTAGAGCATCAATCTTATCTGAAAACTTTTTATAGAATTCAGGATCCTTAGACATTTTCTCAGATATCTGTTTTTTTGTTTGAGATGCTATTGCTTCTGCTTTTGACTTATCACTTCCTAAGTCTTGAAGAGCTTCTTCAAATGCTTCTTTATCAGTTATTGATATCTGTTTGGTTAATAGTTCTGCTTCATCTGCCTTGATATTTTTATCTAAAATATTTATTAAGGCCTGTTTATACTTCTTAAAATCATAGTCATCAGCATACTTCAACGCAGATGTTTTTCTTAGATTTATATACTTTTTGAGTTCATTTTTATATACATCGATATTATCAAAATCATTAACAAAGTCTCTTAGAGAGATACATTCGTTAAAGACTTTCGTGAATTCATTTAAAGAATCATAAAATTCTTTACGACTATCTTCTCTTGATAAATGTTGTAGGTATTCTTCATCATCTTCAGGAATGCCATTAAATATATCGTGCAGTTTTGCATACTTATCCTGTAGTTCATGAACTTTTTCATTAACATCAATAAGGGTTCCCTTAACATCTTCAGCATCATAATTTCCAAAAAGTTGCATAGCAGTTTTTAAATTATTAGCATTTTCAGAGTAGTCAATTATGTACCCCGCAGTTTTAGGTAATATATCGTTATCAAACAATCTATTAACTCTTGCGATTGCTTGAAGAAGATTGTGATCCTTAAGATCTTTAGATAGATATAGAACTGTGTTTCTAGGTGCATCAAATCCTGTCAGTAGCTTATCTACAACAATTAATATCTCGATACCATCTTCATGATGTTTAAAGCTATCAATTACTTCTTTTTCATAAGATTGTAAACTTTGATAATTTCCTTTAATTCCATTTAAATATTCTTCAACTTCTTTTCTATGTGTATCGGTATAATCTGAGATATTATTTTCATCAGAAATAACTAGTGCTGTTTGAATATCAGTATTATTCATAAAATACTTTTGGAACAGGGTTGCAGCATATTTACTTGGAGCAACAACCTGGGCTTTTAGTCCTGTACCTTGATAGTATTTAGTATAGTGTTGAGCAATATCATATGCAATTTCTTCTATTCTGCTTGGATTTTCATCTACAAGTGTTTTATTTACTTGGTTTTGTAGATCTCTTAATTGATGAGGTTCTAAATCATTTGTTATTCTTGATATCTGTTTATCAACTTCCCTTTTATCTTGTCTAAGATTTACATATCTACCTTCATATATTAATGGTAATACTATCTCATCATTAAGTGCATCATCAATAGAGTATCTATCTATAAATTGTCCGAATTTCTTTCTAGATTGATCATCTTTTAGTAGAGGTGTTCCTGTAAAGGCAATATAGCAGGCATTCGGAATTATCTTATTCATTTCCAAGTTTGCTTCTCCCTTTTGAGAACGGTGTGCTTCATCAATTAGTACAAAGATATTCTTATCCAAATCTACCACTCTAGACTTAGCATTAGATGCTGATTGGAATTTGAAGACTAATGTTGTTATTACATTTAAGTCTTTATCTTTAATTAATGATACAAGATGTTCACCACTCTTTGCTTGTACGACATCTTTCTTTAAACCTGCATTTTCGAAAGTATCCTTAATTTGCCTATCAAGATCTCTCCTGTCAGTAACTATTAAGATTCTTGGATTTTGAATATTAGTATTCTCAATTAATGCCTTTAGGAACATTACCAT
>CAZJKB010000083.1:0-3064 GCA_964546485.1 uncultured Candidatus Saccharibacteria bacterium
TAATATTAATTTAATTTCTTCATTAGATACCCCTAGAAATATAAAGGATATCTATAAAAGAAATTAGATTCTTGATACCACCACCCTTGCAGGTTTTATAACTACATCTCCAATTAAATATCCTTTTTCTATTACATCAACTATCTTATTATTTTCATTACCTGGGATTGTAGTAACTACCTCATGCAAGTCTGAATCATATTCATCCCCGACACTAACTACCATTACTTCAACTCCTATTTCCAGTAGTGATTTCTCAATGCCTGATAATACTGACTTTAATCCATCTAACCAATTCTTTGCTTGTTCATTTAACTGTAAATTTTCACTTGCTTTCATAGCATAACCTATATCATCTACTGATTTAAATAATGATTTAGCCATACTAATTTTTAATTGCAAAACTCTAATATTAACTCTTTTTTCAATATCTCGCTCAAGGTTGTTATAATCAGACAGAACTTTCTTTAACTGATTTGTTATTTCAAGTTTTTCATCTTCTACCTTATCAATAGTAAAGGCTAATTCCTTAAGTTTCTTTTCAAACTCATCTAATTTTTGTTTAGTATCTTTGTTACTCATAATTGATTTATCTAATTTATACCCAACCTCTTAATGATTGTTCTACAGAATTTTTTAATGTTCTAATTACTGCAATTACATTCTTATAGTCTAGTCTTCTTGGACCTATTATACCTAAATGTCCAATCTTATCCTTGGATAGTTGAATACTTGTAAATAATATAGAACAGTTTTCTAAATGCTTTATTCCCGACTCACCTCCTATTATCAAAGAAACTGCATCGTCTGAATTATATTTTGAGAATACCTTTCTTAACATATTTTCATCTTCTAGAATATCAAGTACTCTTTGAAGAACTTCAAGATCTCTTAATTCATCATATTTCATAAGTGATGAGACTCCGTAATATCTTCTATTATCATCTGTTAAATAGAATGCTGCACTATCACACTTATTTGATAGTATATGCAACATCTGATTAATTAATTGTTCTTGAGAGAATCTTACACTAAATATACCTTGCCTAATTTCAATCTCATCAAGAGCAGATATACTAGAATTCCTAGCTCTTTCATCTATATACATTCTAATTGCTGTATCTGTTGGAATTCTTCCAGAAGATATATGACTTTTTGCCAATAGGCCTTCAGACATCAACCTTACCATTTCACTTCTAACAGTTGCTGAACTAACACCTAAATCATGTTTTTGAATTAAATTATTAGAACCAATTTCTTCTGCAGAATCCATGAATTCTTCAATTATGGCTAATAATATTCTTTTTTGTCTATCTGATATCATATTTAGCAATCTAATTACTTAACTGCTAAATATTAGCATCCAAAAAAGAATAAGTCAAATAGTTAAAGATTGTAGTATATTACTGTTTACTTGCTTCCATTGCCTTTGTTAAAGAAGCAACCATATCTTCAGCACCTTGTGGTGCAGGATTCATAAATAGTACTTTTGTATTTTGTGATTCACCTATAGATTTAACAGTATCAAAGTACTGTGAGATAACTACAAGATTCATAACTTCATTTGTATCTAAATCTTTTATTTTTTTCATATCATCAATAGATGATTTTAATCCATCAACAATTGCTCTTCTTTCTCCTGCAACACCCTCTCCCATTAATATTCTAGATTCCTTCTCTGCTTCTGCCTGTTTAACAACTTTAATTTTTTGTGATTCTGCTTCATTTGTTGCAGCTTCTTTTAGTCTTTGTGATGCAACAACCTTACTCATTGCATCTGTAATATCTTGTGGAAATGAGATATCCATTACTTGAATACTGTTAATCTTCATTCCCCAATTCTTCATTTTTGCTTCTAAATGTAATATCAAATATTCTGAAAGCTCTTCCCTTTTAGATAATAGCTCTTCATGAGTTTGAGTTGAAACAAATGATCTTACATAGTTTTCAACAAATGAAGATAGTGTTTCAAGAGGGTTTACTAATCTATAATGGTAGTCAACTACTTTCTCCATCTCAACACCATATATTAAGTTTGCTTTTAATTTTACAATAACTTTATCACTTGAAACTGTATCTACTTGGAATATCTGGTTTCTATATGCAAGATTTACATCTGCAACTACTCTTTCTAAGAAAGGTACTAAAAGATTTAAACCCGCATTAAGTGTCCTACTATACTTACCTAAAAATTCAACAACCTGTACATGATTCTGTCTAACAATTCTTAATGATGCCAATATTGTTATAACTACAACGAATAGTATAAAATAACCCATATATTATTTTTAAATAAAGTTATATAATATAATTATATATTATTTATTCAATATAATAAAATAGTAGACAAAATTAATATATTTTGATAATATCCAGCAGTATGAAAAACATAGAATTACAAAAAAGAGAAGTTACAGGAAAGAAAGTTAGACATTTAATTGCTAATAATCAAGTTCCTTGTGTTGTATATGATAATGCAAAGAACTCATTTAACTACTCTATTGATGCAAAAACAGCTCAGAAGTTAGCACAAACAGCAACATCTACAACAATATTAGATGTAAAGGCAGATAAAGATGATTTCAAAGTAGTTACTAAAGATGTTGACTATAATCCCCTAAATGGATCAGTAAGACATATTTCATTTATGAAATTAGATCCAAATAGAGAAACAATATTCTCAATTCCATTTGATATTGTTGGTATTGCTCCTGCAGTTAAAAATAACCTTGGAGTATTAATTAAAGCATTGAATACATTAGAAGTAAGATGTACCTTAGCTAACCTTAAAGACGCAATAGTTATTGATATTTCAGGATTAGAGCATCCAGGACAAACAATAACAGTATCAGATATTAAATTACCAGAGGGAATGTCATTACCAAATGATTCTCAAAAAGGTATGGCAATTGTAACAATCATTCAATTACAGAAAACTGAAGAAGTTGTTCAATCTGCTGATGCAACTACAGAAACTGCTAGTGCAGAAGCTGCTTAGATATAGTAGAATATCTCATGATCACAATAATTATATCTTCATGGAAAGAAGTTAATACAATATCAA
>CAZJKB010000084.1:0-2907 GCA_964546485.1 uncultured Candidatus Saccharibacteria bacterium
ATATATCTATATTAGAAATTGATTGGACAAAAGAAAACCAAACAATAAAATCAATCTCTGCAGAAATTGTTAAAATACTTGAGCAAGAAACGAATCCATATATCTTAATAGGTCATTCATATGGGGGAAGAGTATCCGTAGAGATAATTAATAAACTAAATAATAAACCAAAGGCATTAGTATTAGTTGGATCTCCTAATATTCCGAATAAGGATATAAAAACAAGAATATTATACTTCTTATCATCCTTTAAAAATCGTATTTTAGAAACATTCAAAATAAAATATTCATTAAATATAGGTGACAACGATTGGAAAAATGCTAAAGGAACACATTTAGAGCAATTATATCTAGAAGCGATAAAATTGGACCAGACAAATGAACTTATGAAAATAGATGTTAAGACATATATTGTACAACTAGGCAACGATACCGCAGTATCCAGACAAAGAACAGAGAGGGTACAAAAATTAATAAAGCATTCAGAAATAATAACAATAGACAATGTAGGACATAATATCCAATTAGAAAATCCAAATTTAATTGCTGGAATAATTAATAGAATAGCTAATGAACATAATTAACTGGATCAATCCAATATATACAATTAAACAATGGTTTTATATATTTCAACTCCTTGATTATGATATATACATATTCCCTTTGTATTATATAAAACTTATTACCAAAGGGATCAAAGAAAAAAGATCTAGATTGCAATATACAGTAAAAGTAAAATTAATGTTAATGCTATCTCTCTTTGTTGATCTTTTACTTATAATTCTTTTATACACTCTATCCCCTATTACAATACTTTTCTATTTGTTAATCTATCGGATAATTCCAATAGGAATTATCATATCATTCTTTTTATCTTTCTTTTCATTATCAATCTTTGAAAAAATACTTATTCTTCAAACCCGAAATTATGTAAAAAAACTCAATCCTAATTTAAAAGTAATAGGAATAACAGGGAGTTTTGGAAAAAGTACAACAAAGAATATCATATATCAAATATTATCTAAATATAAACGAAGCCAAATAATAGAGGGGAATATAAATACAACACTAGGTATCATAAATTGGGTAAAACGAAATCTTAAAGATAATACAGAATTTCTAGTTGTTGAAATGGGAGCATACAGGGAAAATGAAATAAAAAAATCTTGCCAAGTCTTACAACCTAACTATGCAATAATAACAAGCATTGGAGAGCAGCACCTTGAAAGATATAAATCGTTAGAAAATATAATAAAAACTAAATTAGAAATATTCAGATACTCTCTTCTCGATTCATATAAATATACAACATCAAAGGTAAAAGACTTAATAAGTAAAACATACAAGCACGATAATATTAATATAGTAGTAAATACAGATAAATATAGCGACGACAATAAACTACTTGCATCAAGAGTACTTGAAGATATAGGTATAGAAACAAGATTCATAAATAAAGATATTGAAGATATAAAACTTCCTGATAGAAGGAAAAATCTAACAAATATGCAAGATTTTAGAGTGCTTGATGATTCATATAATATTAATCCGCTATCAGCAAAGATAACAATAGAAACTGCACTAAATAGTAATTATAAGAATGTAGTAGCTATTGTAGGTGGAATCCCAGAAGCAGGAGTAAAGACAAAGGAGTTCAACTATAATCTAGGATATGAGCTCAATAAAGTAACCCATGTATATGTATTAAAATCAGATTTTCATAAATATATTATAGAAAAGCTTGAGAATGATAAATACTCACTAGTAAATAATATAGATGAAGCTTGGAATCAGGTCATAAAAAATGAAGATAAAAGCAATACTTTAGTAATACATTTTCCAGAATTAACCGACTTATACTATTAGCCTACTTACTTTTATTCTTAATATATTTATCTACAATATCAGTATCATAATCAAGAATTCTTGATTTCCTTTCATTATATTTTTCAATACCTTGTTTTATACAATATGTAATCTGTTCTTTAAATGTAAAACCACTTGCTTCCCAAAGATAAAAAGAGAGAGACCCAGGGATAGAATTAACTTCTTCTAAATAAATTTTTGCATTTTCAACTAAGAAATCTATTCTAACAAGGCCATCACACTTACACTCTCTATATACTCGCTTAGCAAGCTTTTCAACTTCATTCTTCATATCAATAGATATCTTTGCTGGTAACTCTCGATCTAGTGAAGCCATACCACCAGTTTTTTTAGCTCCAGTGGAATATTTATCATCAAAACTTAATATTTCCTTTTTCTTTACTGGCCTTTCAATTGGACTACAAACTAATTCTCCATCTTTAATCATTAAAGACACATTTAGTTCATAAAAATCCTTAACATACCTTTCTATCAATACTTCATTATCCATCATAAAACTTGTTATTAATGCTTGTTCTAATTCGGTATTGTCATGAACAATATGCAATCCAATGCTCGAACCTAGATGAGCAGGTTTAACAATCATAGGGAAAGATAGTTTATCTGTTACTTTCTTTGTAACACCTTCTAATGATTCCTCATATTCATTTTTAAGAATCGAGACATCTTCTAAGAGATTCACTCCTGTATCTCTTAATATCTTCTTTGTCCACACCTTATTCATTGTTAATGTAGAACTCTCCGCACTTGGAGATGTAAACGGAGCATTAATAGATTCAAATAATCCTTGAAAGCCTCCACCTTCACCTGTTCCTCCATGGAAGGCTAAATACACACAATCAATTAACACACGACTATGTAATAAGGAATCTTCAACCATAAAAGGTTTACCATAAATATTTGTAAATGAGATATTAATTCTATTAGTTTTATAAAAATCCTTAATCATTTTAAGATTTTTTAGATACTGAAATTCACCATTTCTAGTTAAATATACGGCATGAGGAACATATTGCTCTC
>CAZJKB010000085.1:0-2839 GCA_964546485.1 uncultured Candidatus Saccharibacteria bacterium
AGTATTCTAAAGAATCCTTGTAATGATAATAGTTTCATTCTTAATTCATCATCATTGGGATCACCCATGCCTGATAGTTCAAATGGATTCATCTTATGACCTTTATCTTGTGAAAAAGATATATATGCACCATTAACTGCTTCGCATAGATCTTGATATTCTTTTTCAGGATCAATAATAATGATTTGTGTTCCAAGCATTAGGCTTCTAACTGCTTCTAATTTAACAAAATATGATTTACCTGCACCTGATTTTGCAAATACAACTGTATTTGCATTTTCCATGTCAAACCTATCGAATATAACTAAGCTTCTATTATGTTGGTTAATACCATACATAATTCCATGATCCATTGTTAATTCGGAAGTTACAAATGGAAATGTTGTAGCAAGAGATGTAGTATCCATATTTCTTGTTATATATATTTTGTCCAGACCCAAAGGTTGAGTACTTATTAATCCTTGCTCTTGTTGAAGTATTGCTGGTTTTGCAGTTACATTTATTGCTGCAAGTGTAGAGATAGCATTTCTAGTTATTTTTTCCAATGTTTCTAAATCATGGGCAGATACAGTTATATACATAGCAAAATGGAAGAACTTCTCTGTTCCTTCTGCTATAGAATCTTGAAGCTGTTGTGCATCTGAAAGAGCAACTTTAAGGGAAGGATCTACAGCTTTCCTTCCTTCCATTTGGGAGTATAGTGTTGCTTCAATTTCACCTATTTTTCTTTTAAGTTTTTCCAAAATTACTTTGTTATCTACAGGATAGTAGAATGTGCTAATTCTTAGAGAGTGTTCAAAGTTAATAATAGGGGAGAGCCAATTTGGTCCTACAAATCTTGGATAACCACTTATGAACATAGTTCTATAATACATATCACCTACCTGAATATGATTAAAATCTACCTCAATATCAAGAGGTGCTATTACATCTTGTATTTCCATACCTGCAAACTTATCTACAGTATTAAACTGTGATTCATCTATTGGTTGTTGATTAGTCTCTTGCTCTGTTTTCTTCTTCTTTCTATTTGGAAATAGTATATCTTGTATTCTATCTACTAATCCTTTCTTCTTAACAATTGTTGGTTGGTATTTTTGAGAATTTTCAAGTTTTAACTTCTCATCTCTTTCATTAGCAACATCTTGTTGAAAAGATTTGATTTTATCTCCAGGATTAATAAATGTTTCGTTTCTTTCATTTATTTTCTGTGTTGCTTTTGATTCAAATGTTTTTGTAAATGTATTCTTGTCTTTATCCATTATTCTGAAGGGTTGTAAATATTATAGTATAGTTCAAGAAGTTCACTATTTGTTAATTGATGACCCATTAGTCCCATTCTTCCTAGTTGTTTCAGTATATGATCTCTTTTAGGGTATAGAAATATCTTAGCCTGTTCTATCATTTTGAACTTCTGTTTCTCTAATTCTTCTAATCTTTCCTTTTCTTTTTCCTGTTGATTTAATGATAGTGTAGGGAGGGTTGATGTTGGTGTATATGGAATTACAATATAGAATTTCTTATCTAATACATCATTTTGTACAATTAGATTGTCGATAAATTTTGTATATATGTTAAGTTGTTTTCTAAGTCCCTCAGACATAGGTTTCTTTTCTTGACCTTTAAGATAGTCTATATATTTAGATATATCTATTCTATTTGTTCTTATTAAAATTTGAATATGAAAATTAAGTGAGTTAAGCAAACCTGCAAAAGCATAAATTTTGTTATCCTGTTCATATTCAGATAATAAATCGAAGTTAACAGCAGTTGTTTGAACAAGTAGGGCACATGATCCACTTCGTGTTAATACAATATCATCAATTATCTCTTTTATTTCAAGATGATCTTGTGTTGAATATTCAATTTTAGCTCTTACATTTTTCTTCATTAGATTTCAGTTATCTTAAATGATTTAAATTCATTATTTATCTCTAATACATATTCTGGGAATGTTTTCTTAGGATATGCTGCAATAATGACATACTTTCCCATGTTTAGTTTCTTAGTTATTTCAGTATACCCTTTTTCATTTGTTTTTTGTGCAATTATTATTTTATTTCTATTATCTTTTATACCTATAACTGCATTTACTAGTGGGTTATTATTTTTATCTTGTACAAGTATTGTATTTTGTTGATTAAAATTGCTATCTAATTTATATATATTGTAGTTCAAATCTTCTATTGTTATTCTTGGTATAACTAATGGTTTTGGAGTATCTGAAACTATTTGTGATGGCTGTTGAGTTACAATTGGAGAATTGTTGATTTTAATATCTATCTCCTTTGCTTTTGATTCATTTACTATTTGGTTCATTCGATCTTGTTCCTCTTTCTCTATACTCTGTATTGCAGCATCTTCTATAAATTGATTCATAGATATTGAATTTGATGCACCAATTATCTCAGATTTATTCTCTTGTATTGTCCTTTCCATTGTTCCTTTTGTTGCTTGAAGAATCTCTTGCTCCTGTTGTTCATTATTTCCCTTTTTGCTTCTCCATACTCTTCTTGTAGGGTTTGTTATTGCTAAAATATAGTTCTTTAAGAAGACATCTGCCTTTTGATCATTAATAGGTACAAGTCCTAGAAAAAGACCTATCCCTGATGATAGTAGAAAGATAGGGATTGCAATTAATGCAGGGAGTTCTCCTCTTGTGAAGAAATATAGAAATATTCCTCCGGTACCAACACCTACAGCCATATATACAAATTCTCGAACAGTAAATTTGGTAAATAGCTTAAACTCAATATCTAATATATTTTGAGGAATTGCATGTTGTCTCATACTATAAAGTATACAAGATAATATATATACTTCAATATATATGTATTAA
>CAZJKB010000086.1:0-2789 GCA_964546485.1 uncultured Candidatus Saccharibacteria bacterium
ATATTCATGTAATTAAAAAGTAAGAATTATTTTGTAATGTATTATATCATATGTAGACCTATAATATATACATAGTTTAGTTCACTTATATATGAGTCAATATAAATTTGATGGATTGTCACTTCAAGAGTTAAGAGAAGTTGCTATACAAGGCTGGATTAATCCTGAACACTTTAATATTACATTAAATAATCTTCTTGGTTCTCCTAATGACCAAAATTCTGATATGAACAGATTATTTCTTTTAGAGTACCTTATAAAGGGAACAAGAAAAGACTCAGAAATATCTATATATTTTAATCCAACTTCTCGAGATATCACAGCAACAACATCAGAAATGCAATTACATCCAAGACAACTAAGAAATATACTAGAAGGGATTGGGATTGAACAACTACCTAGTAATTATGAAGATCCTATATTACAACTAAACACACAAACTGATATACAATTTGAAAAGTTTTTACCTAATACAAAAGAAACTTTCGAGGGGTTCTTTCAAAAACTTCAAAGCACAGGACTTGTCTCTTCCGAGAGAAATATAATATTAGCAAAAGATATTTTTGAATGGAGTATACTATTTACCTTGGAAAAACTAGGTAAGATTTCTGAAATATCTGATTATCTTAATATTGGATCGTTTGGTTTCGAAGATAATATAGGAGATATCCCAATAGAATTTAATAATCGCAAAACAATTCTAATAGACAATCTTTTTATAAACCCGAATTATCTACATGAAAATATTGGATTAAAAGAAAGGGAAAATGATTATTTAACCTTTATTCAACTACTGAGGATAATCAAGAGTGATATGGTCTTTAAATATTTCTTTGATGCACCTATTGTTCAAATACCGAAAGAAGGAAGATATACAAAAGGAGAGGGCTTAATGATAGAAGTAAATTTTACCCCAAAAAGTAATAGTAAGTTTACGAGAATGTCCATACCTGATTTTATTGATTATTTTAGAAAGAAACCAAATTGGAAGAGATACATAAAAGTATAGAAATATTTAAATTTAATTACGCAGCGAATGAATTCAGATGAAAAAACAATTTTAGAAGAATTACTTGAAAAGAGTCAACCACCTGAATTACTTTCTGGAGCCATAGAACCAATAAGAGCAGATTTATTGGGGATTATCCTTAGCATGGAAATAATTGAAGCAGAGTCATATATAACATTATTTAACAGTTTTTTACAAAGACAAGGTGATATCTCTGATATAAACAGGTTATTAGTATTAACTCTAGCAGTCAAAAACATATCTGATATCCCAGTATTTTTTCCATATCTAGATGTTAAAACAGGGGAAGTATACTTCACCACAACAAGTGGTAGTGCGGACATTGACTACATAATACATAATCGTAAAGGAAAATACATTGGTATGGATATTGATTGCCTACACGAATTATATATTCATTACAATGCAGAACTAAAATCCAAAAATCCTAAGGATAGTGATGATGAAAAACTTCTATTCCGCTTTATAAGAGATGTTTTTGTTCCTATATTAAATAATACATCACTAAAGAATACTAGAATAAGTATAAAAGAAGATGGAGAGATACTTCATGTAGGTATCAATTCAGAAACAGAATCAACAGAAATGAGTATAACAGAATTTATTAACCTATTCAGAAGACAGAGCAGTCAAAGTTCTAACTAATTTTATTCAATATACTATGTATGAGTCTCATCCAAAGCCAGAAGTATTCCCCCAAGAAACACTGACTTTATCTCCTAAAGATTTTGCTCAAATACTAGAACCCTTTGGTGTGTATCTAAGTGATGAAGACCCTATTTGGGAAAATATTAAGGTAAGACCAACCATACCAATGATTCATCATGAACATACAATACAATTCATCCAAAAGGGTTCTCAACCTTATGATGCATTTGAAGTTGGAATAAAAGTTGTTTCATGCAAAAATTTTGAAATTGTAAGAATTAGAGATAGCAGAAAGGAATATGATCTTCATATGGTAAGTAATCAAGGAGCTCTAGAATATATTCCTAATGTATTATATTCAGATGAGGATATTGTATTACATTATGCTATTGCTTCGAAACCTGAAACTGGTTTTAATCCAACTAAACAATTATATTCAGTTGAAGAATGGAAATCGATACAAATTAATAGACAAGACGGTCCTGAATTAGTAAATAGATTACTCAATGCACACTTTTCTAACATATCCAGATTCATACTATTTCCAGAACTTATTAGTTAAAATTAATTATAAATTTCACCTAAGATTCCATCAATATCTATGTCTGCAAAAGAATCTTCATTTTCTATACATGTTGATATCTGTGTAAAAAGTTTTTTGAATGTTGGCAAATGATCAGAATTTGCAGAAACAAGTACAATAGATCTTTGAGCACCATTAGCACTTAACATGAATTCTTCAATATCATTACTATTTTTTGAAAATACTGAAATATAATATTGATCATTTAGAACTATCATATGCTTTGTATACTTATCATGGTCAGTCCACGATGTAATATATTCAAATTGATCAATAGAATAACAATATCGAATTAGTTCTCTTAAATGAATCTTTAAATTTATATACAAAATTAGTAGAGTTAATAAATAAGTATGATTATGTAATTATAAATGGTGATTTCTATGATGGATTATTAATCTCTTTTAAAGAATTCATTCATTCTAAATGGAAATCACTATTCCCATTACTATTATCCAAAAACACTCATTATATATTTGGTAACCATGATAAAAAGGAGTTTTGTGATGAAAGAATATATCAATTTTG
>CAZJKB010000087.1:0-2735 GCA_964546485.1 uncultured Candidatus Saccharibacteria bacterium
TAGAATTACTAGACATGTACCTTACCATTCCATATATAGGTCTCGTAAACCATGGCCTATCATGTAATCCCCCTATTGACCATAATATTCCTACATAGCCATTAGGATCTCTTCCATCAAGAGAATATTTATCATTTAAATATATTGTATACTCAATAGCCTCCATGGGATTCTCTGTCCATTCAAGTATTTTCTTTGCCCAATACATTCTCATATATCCGTGCATCTTACCCGTTCTTTTCATTTCATTATTTGCACTATTCCATAACTTATCATGTGTATTACTATTTTCAAAATCATTTAATGAATAGATATACTCTCTGTTATCTTTCATATGCTTATTTAATGTTGCATTTGCCCATTTAGGTAACCCTAATATTGAAGTATAGTTTGTATTGTAATAACAGAAATTATCTGACAATTCTTTTCTAATAACAATTTCATCTATAAATTCTTCTGATTTTATTTTTGATTTTAATATCTCTTGTACTACATATTGAGATGAGATATTCCCAAAATGTAGATATGGAGAGAGATTAGATTGATAATTTAACTGAGGATTATTTCTATTATTATAGTGTATCAGTTTATTATTGATAAATTCATTGAGAAATAATTTCGCATGTTGCTCTCCTCCTTTATATATGCTTTTATAATCATTAATATCATGTATATTTTCTACATATTTTCTTAGTAATTGACTTATTATTTTTCTATTATCTACAATTTTTATATTTTGTTTAACTATATTATCTGGTATATCATTGAGATATTGATCAAGTAATTTATTTATTTTCTTTCTGAATGTAAATGCTGCATATTCTTGCTTATCTGATGCTATCCATGTAGGTACAATATTATGTGCATCAACTACATCTACAGGGATATTTGATTTGCTTGCTAAACTGTTTTTTAATTGTATACTCTGCTTTAATGGTGAGAAATCAGTTACAATATACCCAATATTATTCTTTTTAATATAGTTTTGTAATACATTTATCTTATTTCCTACTTCAATATCAAATTGTATATTTAGATTAAATAGTTTTTCTGATACTTCTTTTAATCCATCTATAAGGAAATTATAGTGTCTGTAAAGTAACTTTGGGGTTTTATGTAATATGAATATTACTTGGAATGTAGTTTTATATTTTTTTGCTAACTCTTGTGTATATGATATCGCATGATTATATTCTATTCTTACATCTCTTGACATTAAGTATAGTATTTTGCCACCATTATATGTATTATTATTTAGATTTTTAATTCTATTTGAAATCATATGAGATATATAAAAGGTTTATTTGTATTATTAATTTGTTGTTTCTCTTTTATTATATTACAACAATTTTCTATAAATACATATGCTCAGGATGATGTAGATGCTATACAAAAATTTAATGGTATAGTTACAGAGATTGTCATGGTAGAAGAAAGGGAGGAGAATGGGATTAAAGTACTTGAAGAGAAAGTTAAAGTTAGATTAGAGGATGGTAGAGAGTTTGAGAATTATAGATATGGTGTATCTAAAGCATTTGTAAAATATGAGAAAGGAGATAGAGTTATTATATATGAAAACGGGGAGAATCTATTTATTGCTGAATATAATAGATCACAGGGTATGTTGGTACTATTTATTATATTTGTAATACTATCTGTTGTAATTGCAAAAAAGTATGGGTTATATTCACTTTTAGCTATGATTATTTCTTTTGCAATGATATTTAAGGTTATATTACCTAATATTATTAGTGGTTATGATCCTGTTTTGGTTGTTATTCTTTCTTCATTAGTAATTATTCCTGTTACATTCTATACTTCTCATGGATTTAGTACAAAGACTACAATTGCAATAATTTCTACAATATTTGCATTAATAATTGCTGGTCTTCTTTCAAGAGTATTTATGGATATTACATATTTAAACGGTATGGATAGTGAAGAATCTATATTTATACAACTTGGAGAAATGGGAGATGTTAACCTTAGAGGCCTGTTTTTAGCTGGTATGATTGTTTCTTTGCTTGGTGTTCTTGATGATGTCACAGTATCTCAAGCAAGTGTTGTTTTTCAATTATATGATGTTAATAAAGATATGAGTTTTAAAGAACTGTATACAAGAGCTCTGTCTGTTGGTAGAGATCATATATCTTCCATGATTAATACACTTGTTTTGGTTTATGCAGGGGCATCATTCCCTATGTTATTACTCTTTGTTAATTCTAATAGAGATTTTAGTGAATTGATTAATGTAGAATACATTAGTGCTGAGATTGTAAGAACACTTGTCGGTAGTATTGGTTTAATACTTGCAATCCCTATTGTTACACTATTTTGTACATTATGGTTAAAGAGAAAATCACTAATCGATTAGATTAATAAGTCTTTGTACAAAGTATGCATATGTAGAACTGTTTGCATGATATAGATATTTCCCTTGTACTAAATCTTTATCAACAATACCTCTTTTTTCCAAATCATATAATATATCCTCTACCTTGTCCTCTGTTGTTTTAACTATTTCACTTAAATCCTCTGGAGATATATATTCATCTTTCTCAAATAGATGATCGCATATCATTAATGCGTATGGATTAGATAGTATTTCTAATATTTCTGCATATTTATATGCTTCTGAATATGATAACTGCATTATTTTATAATTACTTAATTTATATCTTAATATTATTACTTTGACATGATGTTGTAAACTTCATATTATATTTATATATATA
>CAZJKB010000088.1:0-2702 GCA_964546485.1 uncultured Candidatus Saccharibacteria bacterium
GTCTTTAAGTGATGTTGAGCTGTTTTACTATACATCAATTTAGGCTTTCTATTACCTCTTGGATTAGATTTCTTAATCCTCTTTGCTGCCGTTTTGTTTGTTTTTTGTCTTGCCATTTGCTTTAAATGTAATAAATATAGATTTACCTTCTATCTTTTTCTCGGGTTCGATAGTACTATAATCTTCGAAGTTAGTCAATATTTGATTAAATATTTCTTGTGCTAACTCAAAAGGTTGTCTTCCTTTTCTAAGCATAGTTAGTCTTACATTATGACCTTTTTCAATAAACTCCTTTGCTCTTCTTACTCTGATATCTATATCGTTTTTATCTATTACAGGACTAAATCGAAATTCTTTCATTTCTTTTGTTTTCTGCTTCTTTTCTCTGTTTTTCTTACTCTGTTCATACTGATATTTAGCAAAATCAATTATTCTGCATACAGGTGGTTGAGCATTAGGGCTTACTTCAACTAGATCTAATTCCCTCTCTTTTGCAATTCGTAGAGCATCAATTGTTTTAATAACTCCTAGATTCTCTCCCTCATCATCAATTACTCTTACTTCTGGTACTCTAATCCATTCGTTTCTTCTTGGTCCATAGTCTTTCTTTTTATCATTATATGAATTATTAGAATGACTTCTATTATAGTTCGGATTAAATCCACCGTTGTTTCTTTTCTTAAACTCCATATATTAGTTTAATGTTATTTTTAAAATTATATAATTATTATACATTATTTATTTTCTTTTTTGTAAATATGTATTCTTTTGTTCTATCTTCTCCCAAATTCTTATCATCCCAATACTTTATATACACTAATTCTATCTCATATATTGCTTTTTTAAGAAGAAATTGAGCAACTTCACTTAAATTGAATTTCCAATCTGGATATCTTTTATCTAAAATCTGCATACCAGTTAATGTTTCAGGTATTGTTTTTAACATTTTAAGTTTTCCTTGTCCTTGTATTGCTTTTCTATCTTCTAAATTCTGTGTACTGTGCCATACAATTGATACTGCACATTCCATGGGTTTTTGACTTATGAGTTTTCCATGCTTTGTATTCTTTGATGATACAAAGTATAGTTTATTTTCATTGAAAGCATAATATACTATGAATGGCCAGAGTTTTTTACCATCTTTTATGGTTATTGTACTAGCATTTTGAGATTCTAAGAACTTTATTAATAGTTTATCCATTATTTTCTCTTTTCTTCTATCTCTTTCTTTATCTCTCTTAAGAATTCATCAGCTCTCATTAATCCTACTTCCTTACTCTTTCTAGATCTTATGGATACTGTTTCAGTATTTACTTCTTTGTCTCCGATTATTAATGCATATGGAATTTTATTTAATTCTAAATCTCTAATTCTATATTGTAATGTTTCATTTCTATTATCAACTGTTACTCTTATTCCTTCGTCTTTATACATCTGTTCTATTTCTTTTGCATATTCAATGTGTTTCTCAGCGATAGGAATGATTCTTACTTGTTCTGGTGATAACCAGAGTAGAAAATCACCTGCATATTTTTCTATTAAAAATGCCATTATTCTTTCTATTGCACCTATTGAAGATCTATGAATAACTATTGCTTCTTGATCTTGTCCATTCTCGTCCACATATTCTAGATTAAATCTTTTAGGCATTACAAAATCATATTGAACTGTAAATGCAGTTTCTTCTTTTCCTACATAATTTTTCATTTGAATATCTATCTTTGGACCATAGAAAGCAGCTTCACCTTGTGCTTCATAACTTTCAACATCTCTTTTCTTTAATACATCTCTGAGTACTTTCTCAGCATAATCCCATGCATTATCATCTTTAAAATATTTCTTATCATTACTTCTGTCTCCTAATGATAGTCTATATCTATAGTCCTCATTTGGCTTTAGATCAAGTATTTGTGTTATATATTCGATTAAATCTAATGCTCTATTTATCTCATCTTCTGCTTGTGTTGGCATTGCAATGATATGAGCATCAGCCAAACAGAAACTTCTAACCCTTATTAATCCTGTTAATTCTCCACTTTTTTCATATCTATATAGTTTTGCTAATTCAGCAATTCTTACAGGGAGATCTCTGTAACTTTTTTTACCAGAAAGATATAGTTCAAAATGGTGAGGACAAGTCATTGGCCTTAACATATATTCTTCATCTTCAATTGTTATTGGTGCATACATAGAATCCTTATAATATGGATAGTGACCTGAAGTCTTATACAAATCTATTTTTGCAATATCTGGGGTATATACATGTTGATATCCTCTTTTAATTTCTTCGTCTACAATGAATCTCTCGAGTTCTCTTCTTACAGTTGCTCCTTTTGCTGTCCATAAAGGTAATCCTTTACCTACAATATCTGAAAAGACAAACAATCCTAATTCTTTACCTAAAACTCTATGATCTCTCCTTTTTGCTTCTTCTACTCTTTCTATATGTGCATTTAATTCTTTTTCTGTTTCAAAAGCATAACCATAGATTCTTGTTAACATTGGTTTCTTTTCGTCCCCTCTCCAGTATGCTCCTGCTATACTTTTTAGTTTTACAGCCCCTATTTTACCTGTAGATTCTATATGTGGTCCTCTACACATATCAATGAAATGATTTTCTCCTGTTGTATAGAAACTAATATCTTTATCAGGAATATCTTCGAGTAGTTCGAGTTTGTATTCCTGTTTATTCTCTTTTAGCA
>CAZJKB010000089.1:0-2700 GCA_964546485.1 uncultured Candidatus Saccharibacteria bacterium
TATTAAGATATAAATTAAGTAATATATACAATGCAAATATCATATTCAGAAGCATATAAGTATGCTGAAATATTAGAAATATTATCTAATCCATATGCTCTAATGATATGTGATCATCTATTTGAGAAAGATGAATATATTTCTCCTGAGGATTTAAGCGAAATAGTTAAAACAACAGAAAGTAAGGTGGAGGATATACTCTATGATCTAGAAAAGAGGGGGATCGTAGATAAGGATCTTGTACAAGGTAAATACCTATATCATGCAAATAGTTCTACTTATGCATATTTTGTACAAAGATTAATAAATCTAATTGATTAAAGACTTTCTCTTTAACCAAAGAGTACATAGAAGTGTTACAATTGGAATTGCAAGAATTAATCCAATACTCCCAACTAATGTCCTAACTATCTCTGCACTAATATACTCAACATTTATTAATTCATTAAAATCCCTATTTGAGTTAACAAATAATAATAACATAGGAAAAGATGCCCCTGCATATACTAAAACAAGAGTATTAATCATAGAAGAAATATGATCTCTTCCAACAGATAATGCTCTTGTATATAACTCCTTAAAACTCATCTGATTATTCACATCAAATAGTTGAAACACAACACTAGCCTGAGATACTGTCACATCATCTAAAACACCAAGAAGTGATACAATCATACCAGCTAAAAATAACCCTCTGAGATTCACATCACCCATCTCACCTAATTGTATAAATATAGATTCTTCACTATCCATGCCATTAAGATATGTAATATCCATAAATATTCTTGAAAAAATACCAACAATTATCAGTGCAATAATAGTTGAAATAATAGCAAGTGTAGTCTTTGTACTAAAGCCATGAGAGGTATAGAAAGTAACAGGAATTATAACAAGAGAAGAAAGAATAACTACAAGCACAGGATCATATCCATTGATAATATTAGGCAATATTACCTTAAAAATAACAGCAAATGATATTGCCATAGCAAGTAATGAGTATAAACCATATTTCTTAGCAATTAGAACAGATAAAACTATAAATATTACAAAGAGTATCAACATACCTTGAGACCTATTATACTCAGCTATAAAAAGATTATCTCCATTTTCATATACAATCACTCTATCTCCCTTTTCATACTTAACAAATGCTTTTGATACACCATATCTATAATTCTCAAATTCTCTTCCATCTTCTAATTTAACTATTACTTTTTCCTCTAATACCTTAATTCCATTATCTTCTCTCTCTTCAACCATAACAATTTCTGTAACAATACCATTATATTTTGTTATTGCATCTACATCCTCTTGTGCATATGTATTTATAGAGAATTGATGTAATATAATAAAACAGAGGATAAAAATTGGTGTAATTAATAGTAGCTTTAAATATTTCATATGAATATAAATAGAATTAAAAACTTAAATAATAATACATATAATAAAGGCAAAATACTATACTTAATGTCTAGAGATATTAGAGTAGAATATAATCATGCACTATCATATACACAGGAATTAGCACATAGATATAACACTCAACCCCAAGTACTATTCATCTTACATAAGACACCAAAACAACTTTCAAGACACTATATATTTCTTTCTGAAGGCATAAAAGAAGTATCAAATAAATTATTTAATCTCAATATAGAGTTTAATATTAAAGTAGGGGATAAGTTAGAAGTAATAAAAAAATATATTAAAGAAAACAATATTGGTTATCTAGTTACTGATTTTTCTCCGTTAGTAGAAAGCATGAGATTAAAAAAAGAGCTGTCTAATCTAGGCATACCTGCAATTATGATTGATGCTCATAATATTGTACCTGTATGGATAGCATCTAATAAACAGGAATATGCAGCCTATACTATAAGAAAGAAAATAAATAATAAATTAAATGATTATCTATATGATACCCCTCAACCAATAACTAAAGCAACTACAACTATTATTGATAACAGACAGTCAACTGAATTAACATTAAATAAATATATACAAAAAACAACTGACATACCTGAGTACCAAAACAACTATAAAGGGGGAACAGAAGTGGCTAAAAATATTCTTAGCACATTTATTAAATCGAAACTATTTAATTATGATAAAAGAAACGATCCTAATTTAGACTATAAATCTAATCTATCTCCATATCTACACTTTGGAAATATTTCATCTCAATATGTAGTTCAAGAAGTCTTAAAATCAAATATGGAAGCAAAGAGTTTCCTTGAAGAGATAATTATAAGAAAAGAACTATCAGATAACTTCTGTTATTATAACAATCAATACAAAACAATAGATTCAATCCCTAACTGGGCAAAGGATACTCTAGATAAGCATATAAAGGATAAAAGAGAATATATATACACATTAAACGAATTAGATCTTAGTAAGACACATGATAATCTATGGAATAGTGCAAATAATGAGATGAAGAGAACAGGTAAGATGCATGGATATATGAGGATGTATTGGGCAAAGAAGATATTAGAATGGACATCGAATCCCTCCCAAGCCATTAAATATGCAATATATTTTAATGATAAATACTCACTAGATGGAAGAGATCCTAATGGTTATGTTGGAATACTCTGGTCAATTGGTGGAGTTCATGATAGACCTTGGTTTAATAGAGAGATATTTGGAATGATTAGATATATGTCTAGTAATTCAATAAGAAAAAAGTATAATATA